>JAEZHS010000004.1 GCA_023436825.1 Pseudomonadota bacterium
AACGACTACCTGATCGACCGCGACATGCAGAAGAACGTCAACTACACCGGCATCCAGGGCATCGGCCGGCAGGATCAGGCGATGATCGAGTGCATGGGCGAGATCGTCGATCGCAGCCTCGAGCACCTGGCGCCGTCGGACCGCATGATCGCCATCACCCGCAAGCGCTGCCTGCAGGCCGCGCAGGAACTGATGAACGAGAAGAAGGTGCCGGCCACGGTCGACAATCCCGACATCTACCTCGGCGCGCGCGGCGGCGCGTTCGTGGCGCCAATCGAGCAGGACTGGCTCGACGCTTATGCCGAGAAGCTGCAGACGGCTAAAAGCCCGCTGGGCTTGCTGAACAGGAACCGGCTGCCGCTGGCAGCCGAGTAGCACGCGGCAAGGCTGCACCAGACAGCCATCGCATAGCCTGAAGCGCGTCAGCGCTTTGGGCGGGAGGAGGCGCGAGGATGGTGACCGTTGCCGCCCCCTTGGGCGAGCGCAGTGCGTCAGCCAGCGGCCGGTGGCGCTGGGGCCGGCCGGCGGGCATCGCCGCGCTGATCGCGATCCTCTGCTTCCTGTCGCTCTATCCCATGCTGATGCTGCTCTACGGCAGCCTGCATTCGACGCCGCCGGGCATCGCCGGCGAATTCAACCTCAACGGCTACATCAGCATCGCCACATCCGAGAACCTGGTCGTGCTGGCCAACACCGTCGGCCTCTCCCTGGTCAAGACCGTGTTGGCGCTCGCGCTGGCCGTGCTGCTGGCCTGGATCGTGGCGCGCACCGACACGCCGGGCCGCGGCGTGCTGGAAGTGCTGATCACCCTGCCCTTCTTCATCCCGCCGATCCTGACGGCAACCGCCTGGGCCATGCTGGGCAACGCCCAGGTCGGCACCATCAACCTCGCCTGGCGCTGGCTCGCGGGCACCGACACCACGCTGGTGGACGTCTACTCCTACGGCGGCGTCATCTGGCACATGATGCAGTACTCGACGCCGTTCATCTTCCTGTTCGTCGTCGATGCCTTCCGCGCCATGGATCCCGCGCTCGAGGAATCGAGCCGCATGTCGGGCGCCACGCGCTGGCAGACCTTCTGGCGCGTTACCTTCGCGCTGATGCTGCCGGTCACCACCAGCGCCTTCATCCTGAGCTTCATCCGCGGCATCGAATCCTTTGAATCTGCGGTGTTCTTCGGCGTGCCTGTCGGCATCGAGGTGATCACCACCACGATCTACAATTCGATCACCCAGCGCGCCCAGCCCGATTACCAGTCGGCGACGGCGCTCTCCTTCGCCGCCCTCGCCCTGATGTTCCTGCTGCTGGTGCTGCAGAGCCGCCTGCTGCGCGGCCGCAGCTTCACCACCGTCACCGGCAAGGGCTATTCGCCCAGCATCACGCGGCTCGGCCGGCTGCGCTGGGCCACGTTCGGCATCTGCATCCTGTTCTTCGCCCTCACCGTGGCGCTGCCGATCGGCCAGCTCCTGCTCAGCTCCTTCTTCAAGTTCTTCGGCTTCTATGAAGCCGACATGCTGACCTTCGACCACTATCGCAGCGTCTGGGAGAATTCGAGCTTCTGGCGCGCCTTCGGCAACACCATGCTGCTGGGTGTGGTCGGCGCCACCGCCACAATGGCATTGGGCGGCATCGTAGCCTACGTCACAACACGGACGCGCTGGCGCGGCCGTCGCCTGATCGACCTTTTGGCCTGGCTGCCCTGGATGATGCCGGGCATGGTCCTGGGCATCGGCTTCCTGTGGGGCTTCGCCATCCTGCCGCACAGCATCCCGATCTACGGCACGCTGTGGGCGCTGCTGCTGGCTTACATCGCGCTCGGCACGCCGGTTGCCGTGCGTGTGACCTCGTCGGCCTACCAGCAGATCGCCACCGACATCGAGGAATGCTCGCGCGTCCACGGCGCAGGCTGGTGGCAGACCCTGGGCCGCATCCTGATCGCGCTGGCCTGGCCCGCCTTCGCCGTCGGCTGGGTGCTGATCTTCTTCGGCATCATGCGCGAGCTCAGCGCCTCGATCCTGCTCTACGCGCCCGGCACCGAGGTGCTGTCGGTGGTCATGCTGAAGATGTGGGTGGGCGGCAAGCCCGAGGAAGTGAGCGTCATCGGGTTGGTGATGCTGGTGCTGGTCCTGGTGTTTCGCTGGGTCCAACTGAAATTCATCAAAAAACGCATCAGCACGCTGTGAACAGGAGGAATGGGACCATGTTGAGGAGAAGCGTTCTTGGGCTCGGAGGGGGGCTTCTGGCTGCCGGCGCCGCCGTCGGCCCCGTGCTGGCGCAGGACGACTGGGCCAAGACCGTCGAGGCGGCCAGGAAGGAAGGCAAGCTGGTCGTCTATACCGCCTCGATCGGGTCGCCGTCGCTCAAGGCCGTGATCAAGTCCTTCGAGCAGAAATACGGCATCTCGGTCGAGCTCCTGGAGGCTCGCGCCAGCGAGGTGCGCGAGCGCGTGCGCGTCGAGCAGGCGGCCGGGCGCTTCCTGGGCGACGTGCATCACAACGGCAGCACGACCACGTGGCTGATGACGCGCGACGGCAACTTCCAGCCGCACGGCCCGGTCCCCAACATCAAGAACATCATCCCGCCGTACGAGGCCGACGACATCCGCGTCCCGGCCGAGGTCATCAGCTACGGCCTGATGATCAATCGCAACCTGGTGAAGCCCGGCGACGAGCCCAAGAGCTGGAAGGACATCCTCGATCCCAAATGGACAGGCAAGATCCTGTCCGACGACTACCGGGCGCTGGGCGGCGGTGCCGTGTTCTTCGTCGTGATGCACGACACCTTCGGCAAGGCGTTCCTCGAGAAGCTGGCGACCCAGAAGCCGGTGTTCTCGCGCGACATCCAGAACAGCGAGCGCCGCGTGGCGCGCGGCGAGTACCCGCTCTACCTTCCCTTCTCGTTGCAGGACTACAACACACTGAAGAGCCTGCCGGTGAAGCCGATCATGCCCGCCGAGGGGCGCCCTTACGTCCGCTTCGACCTCGCGATGCTCAAGAACGCCCCGCGCCCCAACGCGGCGCGCCTGTTCATGAACCACTACCTCGAGCCCGAGCAGCAGATCATCTACGCCAATGCCGGCTACAATCCCGTCGTGAAGGGCGTGATCGAGAAGACCATGGAGGAGATCCGCGTCCTGCTGGCCACCAAAGCGCTGGGCACGACCGTGCCCGAGCGGCAGGACGCCATGCTCGAGCTCGCCAAGCAGATCTTCGTCAAGTAGGACCGGATGCCCAGCGTCTCCCTGCACGAGGTCGGCCGGCACTTCGCGGAGGTGAAGGCGGTCGATGGTATCGACCTTTCGATCGAGCACGGCGAGTTCGTGACCCTGCTCGGACCGTCGGGCTGCGGCAAGACCACGACCTTGCGCATGGTGGCGGGGTTGGAGCGCAACGACACCGGCTCGATCGTGATCGGCGGCCGCGTCGTGAGTGACGCGCCGGCCGGCCTGTTCGTGCCGCCCGACCTGCGCAAGCTCGGCATGGTGTTCCAGTCCTACGCCATCTGGCCGCACATGACGGTGTTCGACAACGTCGCCTACCCCTTGAGCGTACGGCACGTCGCCAAGCCCGAAATCAAGGAGCGCGTGATGGCGGCGCTGCGGCTGGTCGAGATGGAGCGCTTCGCCGACCGGCCGGCGCCCGCCCTGTCGGGCGGCCAGCAGCAGCGCGTGGCGATCGCCCGGGCGCTGGTGTTCGAGCCCGAAGTGCTGCTGCTCGACGAGCCGCTCAGCAACCTCGACGCCCGCCTGCGCGCCCAGATGGGCGACGAGTTCCGCGCCCTGCAGCGGCGGCTCAAGATCACGACGCTCTACGTCACCCATGACCAGGAAGAAGCGATGGCGCTGTCGGACCGCGTCGTGGTCATGCAGCGCGGCCGCATCCTGCAGGCGGGCGCGCCCGAAGAGGTCTATCGCCGGCCGGCCAGTCGCGAGGTCGCGGCCTTCTTTGGCACGCCGAATTTCATCGAGACGACCGTAACGGCCTGCCGTCCAGCCGATGCCGGCGACTGGCTGGTGACCATCGACGGCGGCCACTGTCGCGCCGGCGAGGCTTTCAAGCCAGGCGAGGCCGTATCGGTGATGGTGCGGTCCGAGGATGTCACGCTCGCTACGGCCGGCACGACGGCGACCAACGGCCATCTCACCTGGCCGGGCAAGGTCGTCGATGGCGTGTTCCGCGGCCCGCGCCGCTCGCTCACGGTCGAGACGGCTGGCCGCCGGTTCAGCGTCGAGTGTGCCTCCACCCGCGCCGCGGCGGTGGGCGAAACCGTGACGCTGCTGGTCGACGCCGACAATGCCTGGGCGTTAAAAGCCTGACGTCCAGTCGGGAGGGCATGAATGGCGCGGTTGCGGGCGGAGGATGCGGAGAAGCGGGCGGCGAGCGGCTATGGCCCCGACTTCCTCGAGGCCTTCGCGCGCGGACTCCGGGTCATCGGCGCCTTCAGCCGCGAGAAAAAGCACATGACCCTGAGCGACGTGGCGCGCGCCACGGATCTGCCCAAGCCCAGCGTGCGGCGTGCGCTCTATACCCTGACCTGCCTCGGCCTGGCGGAGAACGACGGTCGCTCCTTCCGCCTGACCCCGCGCATCATGGAACTGGCCTCGGCCTATCTCGGCTCGAACATGGTCTCGACCGTCGTCCAGCCGGCCTGCGAGCGCATCGGCGACCGCACCGAGCAGTCGTGCTTCGCCGCCGTGCTCGACGGTTACGACATCGTCATGATCGCCCACTCGCTGCACGGCCGGCCCGACGTGCTGGCGCCGACCATCGGCTTGCGCCGCCCTGCCTTCAACACCGCGGCGGGTCGCGCCATCCTGAGCCAGCTGCCCGACAAGACGCTCGATGGCTGGCTGGACAAGCTGCAGCCCAAGGTGATGACCGACTTCACCGTCACCGACAAGAAGGCGCTGCGCGCCGAGATCCTGCATGTGCGCGAGCAGGGCTACGCCATCACCGCCCAGGAAATGCGCCGCGGCTATCACGCCGTGGCGGTGCCGCTCAGGCGCTACGACGGCGCCACCATCGCCGCTGTTTGTGTCGCCGCCTGGGTCGAGGACTCGGCGGTGGGATCGTTCGCGGAGAAGTATCTGGCTGCGCTGAAGGAAGAGACGGAAGCACTGCAGCCGCAGCTTCTTTGAGGGGAGGCCTACCCCTTGAACGGAGGTCGCGCCGGTTGGTCATGCGCATCACATCCAAGGGACAAGTAACCATCCCGCAGGAAATTCGCGAGCGGGCTGGACTGTTGCCCAATACCGAAGTCGAGTTCATTTATGACGGCAAAACGGTCCGTCTCGTGAAGGCCAATCGCGGAAAGATGAGCCGCGGGGCCCGGCTGGTCGCCCGTATGCGCGGCCGCGGGAGCGGCAGCCTGACCACCGACCAAATCATGGCCCTGACGCGACGCTGATGAGTCCCGTCATCGTCGACAGCAACGTCCTGCTCGATATCCTCACCGAGGATAGCCGCTGGCTGTCTTGGTCGAGCAACGCTCTCGAAGAGATTGCCAACGAGTCTCGGATTGTCATCAACCCCGTCATCTACGGCGAAGTATCGATCCGCTTCGAACGAATCGAAGAACTGGATGAGGCCCTGCCTCCAGCGATCTTCGAGCGCGAGGATATTCCATACGAAGCGGCTTTTCTCGCCAGCAAAGCCTATCTCGCCTATCGGCGGCAAGCCGGAACTAGGTCATCGCTGCTTCCGGACTTCTACGTCGGCGCCCACGCCGCTATTCGCGGCTACCGCGTTCTGACGCGCGATGTCGCGCGCTATCGCACGTACTTTCCGAAGTTGGAGCTGATCGCGCCTTAGTCACCAGGTTACAGGCCCGCTCATATTCATGTTCGGACCGCGGGCCTGGAGGCCCGCGGTCCATTGAGCGCGCTACTTCCCGCCGGCAAACGGATTGTCGTCGCCGTCCCAGTAGCGCTTGAGCAAAGGCACCTGCAGGAAGGCGAAGACCAGCGTCAGCGGGAAGCTTATGAACATCTTGCTGGCGATCCAGGTCTCGGTCGAGAAGCCGCGCCACATCACCTCGTTGACGGCGGCCAGCACGAAGAAGAACAGCGTCCAGCGCACTGTGAGCTTGCGCCAGCCCTCGTCGGTCAGGCGGAAGGCTGCGCCGAAGATCGGCTTCAGCAACGGCCGGTTCATCAGCAGCAGGCCGCCGCCCAGGATCACGCCGAACAGGCAGTTCACGATGGTGGGCTTCAGCTTGATGAAGGTATCGTCCTGCAGCCAGATCGTGAGCCCGCCGAACACCAGTACGAAGAAGCCGCCGACCAGCGGCATCACCGGCCAACGCTTCTCCAGCCAGCGGTAGCAGGGCAGCGCGATTGCAGTCGCGACGATGAACACGCCGGTGCCGTAGAAGATGCCCCAACGGCCGTTGGCCAGGAAGAACAGCAGCAGCGGCCCGAGTTCCAGCGCCGTCGCGTAGAGGCGGCGTGCGCCGTTCTCCTGTTGCGCGCCTTCGCTCATGTGAGACCCATCAGGCTGCGCGCAAAGGCCCGCGCTTCGAACGGCCGGAGATCGTCGATGCCCTCGCCGACGCCGATCGCCACCACCGGCAATTTGAACTTCTCGGCCAGCGCCACCAGCACGCCGCCCTTGGCGCTGCCGTCGAGCTTGGTCAGCACCAGGGCATCGACCGGCGACATGGTCTTGAAGGTCTCGACCTGGGCATGGGCGTTCTGGCCTGTCGTGGCGTCGAGCACCAGCAGGCAGGAATGCGGCGCCGTCGGATCGAGCTTGCGGATCACACGCACGATCTTGGCGAGCTCGTCCATCAGGTTGGACTTGTTGTGCAGGCGGCCCGCCGTGTCGATCAGCAGCACGTCGCAGGCCTCGGCCTTGGCGCGTTCCAAGGCCTCGTAGGCGAGCCCCGCGGCGTCGGCGCCGGTCTGCTTGGCGACCACCGGCACGCCGGCGCGATCGCCCCACACCTTGAGCTGCTCGACGGCGGCGGCGCGGAAGGTGTCGCCCGCCGCCAGCATGACCTTGCGGCCCTCGCCCTTGTAGAGATTGGCGAGCTTGGCGATGGTCGTAGTCTTGCCGCTGCCGTTCACGCCGATCACCAGCACGACGTGCGGCTTCTTCGCCGGATCGATGACCAGCGAGGTCGCGACTGGCTGCAGGATCTCAGCGATGTCGTCGGCGAAGGCGGCGCGCACCTCTTCGTCGGTCACTTCCTTGCCGAACCGCTCCTTGCCGAGCTTGCCGACCAGGCGGGCGGCGACGCTGACGCCGAGGACGGCCTGGATCAGCGCATCCTCGAGCTCGTCGAGCGTCTGCTGGTCGAGCTTCTTCTTGGTGAAGAGGCCGGTGATGCTTTCGGTGACGCGCTTGGTCGACTTTGCGAGGCCCGCGCGCAGGCGCGACAGCCACCCTTTCTTCTCGGCCTCCGGTTCGACCTCTTGAACCTCTTCGACCGTTGCGGGATTGGGACTGTCGCTCACCAGGCCGTCGCCAGAGCGCAGCCGCGACAGCCAGCCCTTCTTCTCGGGTTCCTTCTCGACTTCGGGTTGGGCTTCGACCTGTTCGGGTTTGGCTTCGAGCACTTCCGGATCGGGCGCCGGGCTCACCGGCTCGGGCTCAGGCGCTGTGATCACCGGTTCGGGTTCAGGGGCCGCGCTCGGCGTGTCGCCACGGGAGCGCCACCGCGAGAACCACCCCTTCTTCGGGCCGTCCTTTTCCTTGCCCTCTTCGGGCTTAGGTGTCTCGCTCACCGGACCACCTCACGAAAGCAGCGAGCGGTCGAGCTCGCCCTTGAAGGCGACCGCGATGCCGCCGGTCATCAGCACATGATCGTCGCGCAGCCATTCGATGGTGAGCGTGCCGCCTTCCAGCACGACATCGGCCTTGCGCGGCACCAAGCCACGCCGGCTCGCCGCCACGACAGCCGCGCAAGCGCCCGAGCCGCAGGCGAGCGTGATGCCGGCCCCGCGCTCCCAAACGCGCAGGCGAAGCTTGCCTTCACCCAGGAGCTGGGCGACGCCGATATTGGCGCGCTCAGGAAAGAAGCGGTCGTGCTCGAGCTTGGGACCGAGCTCGGCCAGCGGGATCGCGGCGGCATCGTCGACGAAGAACGTCGCGTGCGGGTTGCCCATGTTGGTGCCGACGGGATCCTGCAGCGGGCCGACGCCGACCGGCATGTGATTGGTGTCGCACGCCTCTCGCACCGGGATCTCGCGCCAGTCGAGCCGCGCCGGCCCCATGTCGACCGAAATCACCGGCAGGCCGTTGCTGCCCACTCCCGTCTTCTGCGATTCGAG
Source organism: Pseudomonadota bacterium (assembly GCA_023436825.1). The sequence continues at coordinate 8,273 of JAEZHS010000004.1, forward strand.
CAAGCCTGCGACGGTTTGCACCGTGACCTGGTCGGTCTTGCGCTCGTCCATCACCACCGAGGCGACGCAGCGCGTGGCATTGCCGCAGGCCTGGGCCTCGCCGCCGTCGGGATTGTAGATACGCATGAAGACGTCGGCCTCGCGTACGGTCGGCGGCTCGAGGACGATGAGCTGGTCGCAGCCCACGCCCAGCCGGCGGTCGGCGATGACCCGGCGGCGTTCCAGCGTCAGGTCGAGCGCGGCCGCCCGGGCATCGAGGACGACGAAATCGTTGCCCAGCCCGTGCATTTTCAGGAACGGCGTGGTGGCCATGCGGCGCTATATGGCCGTTCGGCCCGGCCAGCGCAACGAGCGCGCCCGGACCTGCCCGTCATGCGGCCCGCCCAGCTCGCGCACGTCCAAGGTCGCCAGCCGCTTGGTGTAGATGGTCATGTGCAGGATGCCCAAGGGGTGGTAGGGCATGGCCGGCTCGACGTAGAGCGAGCGTTCGGCGTCCCAGGCCGGCGTCGCGTGATGGTTCGGCCAATTGCAGCGGCTGGGCAGCGGTTCGCAGGCGAAACCCCTGTCGTAGACCAGCACGTTCAGCGCGATCTGGTCCGTCATGTTGGCCGAGCGCTGCAGGGC
>JAEZHS010000048.1 GCA_023436825.1 Pseudomonadota bacterium
GCAGACCGAGGGGCAGGAGCGTTCGGCTTGGTTTGCGGCCAGGAAGGCCACCCAGGGCCAGCGCGCCACCCAGGCCTCGATGGCGCCGAGGTTGGCCTCGGCGCGGGCGATCAGCGTCGGCAATCCGCCGATGCGCTCGGCCCATCTCAACGCATCGAGATGGTCCTCGACCGCCAGCAGCGACGGCGTGTTGATGGTCTCGCCCTTGAAGATGCCATCGTTCAGCCGGCCATTCTGCGTCATGCGGAAGATTTTGGGGACGGGCCACGTCGGGCGGTGGCTTTCCAGGCGCTGCACGGCGCGTGGGCTGAGCGCGATCATGCCGTGCTGGGCCTCGCCGCCCAGCGCCTTCTGCCACGACCAGGTGGTGACATCGAGCTTGTGCCACGGCAGCGCCATGGCGAAGGCGGCGGAGGTGGCATCGCAGATGGTGAGCCCTTTGCGGTTGTCCGCGATCCAGCTCGCATCAGGCACGCACACGCCTGACGTCGTGCCGTTCCAGGCGAACACGATGTCGCGCTCGGGCGAGGCCTGCGACAGGTCGGGCAGGCTGCCGTATGGCGCATCGAGCAGGCGCACATCGCCAAGCCTCAACTCCGCGGAGATGTCGTTGGCCCAGGTCTCGCCAAAACTCTCCCAAGCCAACACGTCGATGCCGAGCGGCCCGAGCAGGGACCACAGCGCCAATTCGACCGCGCCGGTGTCGGAGGCGGGGACGATGCCGACGCGGTAGTCGGTGGGGATGCCGAGCAGGGCGCGCGAGCGCTCGATCACCTCGGCGAGCTTGGCCTTGCCGGCGGGCGGGCGGTGCGAGCGCCCGAGCGCCGCGTCGGCGAGCCCTTGGAGAGACCAGCCCGGCCGCTTGGCACAGGGACCGGAGGAGAAGCAGCCGTTGGCCGGCCGGATCGTTGGTTTTTCGATAATCATCTCCGCACAGATGGCGGAGCTTGGATCCCCGTGACAAACGATCTAATGTCACTCGATCTGTGAGGAAAAGTCACAAGAATGGCCAAACGCCGATTGCCGCCTCTGAAGGCGTTGCCGGCCTTCGAGGAGGCTGCGCAGCATCTGAGCTTCAGCGCCGCCGCGCGCGAGCTCAATCTCACGCACGGCGCCATCAGTCGGCAGATGAAGTCGCTCGAGACGCATCTCGGCGTGCGCCTGTTCCGTCGCCTCAACCGACGCGTCGAGCTCACCGATGCGGGGACGGCGTTGCTGCCGGCGGTGAGGAACGCCCTCGATGTCGTCGAGGCGAGCGCGGCGCGCCTGTCGGCGGCGACACGGCAGGGGCCATTGGTGGTGTCCTGCCTGCCGACCTTCATGATGCGCTGGCTGATTCCTCGGCTGTACGACTTCAATGCCCGCCACCCCGCGATCGACGTACGGCTGTCGGCGTCGTCGGCGCCGGTCGATTTCGCCCGTGAGGGCGTCGATGTCGCGATCCGCATCGGCGCCGGACCGTGGCCCGACGGCATCGAGGCGCATGCCTTCATGAACGAGGAGATCGGACCCGTCTGCAGCCCGGCTCTGGCACAGCGCGGCAAGCTGCGCCGCCCCGCCGACCTTGCACGGCACAAGCTGCTGCATACGGAGACGCGCGCCGATGCCTGGTCCGACTGGCTGGCGCGTAGCAAGACCGCGGGTGTCGATGCCGCGAAGGGCCAGCGCTTCGAGCATTTCTACTTTTTGCTGGAGGCCGCCGTCGCAGGCCTCGGCGTGGCCGTGGCACCCAAGCCGCTGGTCATGGAGGACCTCAAGCTCGGCCGGCTGGTCGCCCCGTTCGGCTTCGCGAAGAGCGGCCGGCAGTATTGCCTGCTCTATCCGACCGAACTCGCGGCTACCCCCAAAGTCCGCACCTTCGGCTCCTGGATCGCCAAGTCCCGCTAGCGGCGCGCGCTCAGCAAAAGACACTACGAGAACACGACATTGAAAAGTTGGGTGGCAGCGACCTTGCGGCTTCGTTCGTTACCGGCACATGCCGTCCACCGCCATCCGGTCTTTCCGCTACGATCCGGCGCGCCGCGAGCTCGGCATCGTCTTCCAGTCGGGGCGGCGCTACACCTACCTCGACGTGCCGGCTACGACCTATGCCGCGATGAAGGTGGCCTTCTCCAAAGGAGAATTCTTCAATCGGCACATTCGCGACAAGTTCACCTTCCGGCGTGAATACGATGCCGCGCCTAGGCCGCGAGTGCCCGCAGGTACGCCTCGGCGCCGCCGCGATCCGACGCCGCTGCGGCAAAGCCGACATAGCCATCGGGGCGAACCACGATGAGATCGCGCGGATCGGCGCGCTTGGATGACGGGGCGGCCTCGACGAGCCTTGGGAACTTCGCGACGAGATCGGCCGCGACGCCGGCCGGACCAATGACGGTGAAGCGGGCCTTGCTGGTGTCCCCGGGCAGCGGCTCGGGCCAGCGATGGCCGGGCTTGATGCCGTGCGCGTGCTGCGCTCCGGCAACGGAGAGGGGGCTGTCCGGATAGGCGATGTTGGTTTCGGACATCGTGTCCACCATGCCGTGCGCGACCTGGGGGAAGCCCATCGCGAACTTCACGAAGGTGTTGCGCAAGGTCTGAAGCACAGGATTGCGCATGATCGCCGCTTCGGTCAGCCGGCCGGCGTTGCGCAGCACCATCTCGCCGACCGCACTGCGCTCGACCGAGTAGCTGTCGAGCAGCGAGGGCTTGGCGGCACCCGTGATCACGAGGTTCAGCTTCCAGGCGAGATTGAAGACATCCTGCATGCCGGTGTTCATGCCCTGCCCACCGGCCGGGCTGTGGATGTGGGCGGCGTCACCGGCCAGGAAGATGTGGCCGCGGCTGTAGTCCTTGACCTTGCGTTCATTGATGCGAAAGGACGCCAGCCAGATTGGATCGCTGAGCTTGAGGTCCGGATTGCCGCGATGGGCGACCATGGCCTGGATCTCTTCCAGTGTCGGATCGGGATGATGGCCGCTCCCGGTCGCCGGGCCGAGATCGGCGATGACACGCCAGCGTCCCGGCGTGATGGGGAAGAAGGCGAGTATGCCGTCGCGATGCCAGAAGATATGCAGATGGTCCTGCGGCTCCAGTCCGGTGATATGGATGTCGGCGAGGTACCAGTCGCTGTCCTGGGTGCTGCCCTCGAAAGCGAAGCCGAGGCCATGGCGGGTCGTCGAATGGGCGCCGTCGCAGCCGATCAGCCAGTCGGCCTGCACGGTCTCGCTGCTGCCGTCGGCCTTGCGCAGGATGGCCTCGATGCCCGCGCCTTTCTCGGTGAAGCTCTCCATCGAGACGCTGCGCTCGACCTTGACGCCGCGCCTGGCCAGGCACTCCTCGAGCACGCGCTCGGTCTCGCTCTGGGCGATCATCAGGGCGTAGTTGTAGATCGAATCGATGCCGTCCATGTTGACGCGGGCCACGACCGCCTTGCCGTCCGAGAGCTGCGCGCCGTGGCACTGCAGGCCGGCCTCGAGGAAGGGCTCGACGTAACCGCCGTGGCCGAGCAGCTCGAGCGTGCGGCTCCATAGCACCAGGGCCTTCGACTTGTCGGTGCGCTCGGCCATCTTGTCGACGATGCGCACCGGGATGCCGAAGCGCGCCAGCTCGTTGGCCATGGTCAGGCCGACCGGCCCGGCGCCGGAGATCAGTACGCTCGCCATTTGCCCTGCCCTCTGGTCTTTAGAGCGCCTTCAGCGCCTTCAGCACCTCGTCGACGTGACCCGGCACCTTCACCTTGTGCCAGACCTTGGCCACCGTGCCGGCCTTGTCGATCAGGAAGGTGGCGCGCTCGATGCCCATGTACTTGCGCCCATAGAGGCTCTTCTCGACCCAGGTGCCGTACTTTTCGCAGATCTTGCCGTCCTCGTCGGACACCAGGGGGAAGTTGAGCCCATACTTCTTCTTGAACTTGTCGTGCTTGTCGACGCTGTCCTTGCTGACGCCGATCACCTGCGCCTTGAGCTTGCCGAAGTCGGGCAGGGAGTCGCGGAAGCCGCAGGCCTCGGCGGTGCAGCCCGACGTATCGTCCTTGGGATAGAAGTAGAGCACCACCGGCTTGCCGCGCAGCTCGGAGAGCTTCAGCTTCTTGCCGCCGTCGGTCGCCGCCGTGAAATCGGGCGCCTTCTTGCCTTCCTCGACACTCATCCCTCGCTCCTCCTGTCGTCCCCGCGACCCTGCCACCCGGCAGCGCGCGCGGGCTCCTCGACAATGCGGTGGTATATAGCACGCGCCACTGCAGTTTCAGCCGAGATACGCGCCTGCAACGCGGCGAGATCGTCGGCGCCTTCGGTGACGGCGATCAGTCGTCGCTGGCCTTCCGGCGCGTTCGCCTCGTTGAATGCTGCTTCGTCGCCGTTCAAGGTGAGTCGCAACAGGCTCTGCACGTCGGATAGCAGCGTGCGTGTCGCGCGCAGGCGCTCGGCGTCGGCGCGATCGATGAAGCCGGCATCGGCGGCGCGGAGCAGCATCTCGGCGGGATGCGGGTCGAGCAGGCCGGGCCGCTCGGCGGCATGGCGCAGCGCCAGGTATTGGGCCACGAAGTCGATGTCGAACAGGCCGCCCGGCAGATGCTTGAAGTCCCACGGGCTCTTGGGCGGCGCATGGCGGGCGATGCGGTCGCGCATGTCGGCGACGTCGCGCACCAGCGCCAGGGGATCGCGCGGCCGGCAGAGCGTGCTCTTGACGATGTCGACCAGGCGCTCGACCAGGCCCGCCGGCCCATGGATGACGCGGGCGCGCGTCAACGCCATATGCTCCCACGTCCAGGCCGACTGGGCATGGTAGCTCTCGAAGCCTGCCAGCGAGTTGGCGAGCGGCCCGGCGCGGCCCGAGGGCCGCAGGCGCATGTCGACCTCGTACAACGCGCCTTCATTGGTGTGGGCGGTGAGCGCCGTCACGATCTTGGCACTGAGGCGCGTGTAGTACTGGATCGGCGCCAGGGGCTGGCGGCCGTCCGATGCTTCGAGATCGGGCGGGATGTCGTAGACGAAGATCAGGTCGAGGTCGGAGGTCGCCGACATCTCGCGGCTGCCGAGCTTGCCCATGCCCAGCACCGCGAGCCGCTGCCCGCGAAAGCCGCCATGCGCCTCGGCGAACAGCCGCTCGACACGATCACACACGGCCGAGATCGTGGCCGCGGCGATGTCGGAGTAGGCGAAGCCCGCCTGCGCTGGGCGCACGATCCCCTTGAGTTGCTGCACACCCACCTGGAAGCGCCGGTCGTTGGCCCAGCGCCGCGCCTGGTCGAGGATGTCCTGCTCGTGCTCGACAGTGGCCAGTTGCTTGGCGAGGTCGGCCTGCATCTCCTCGGCCGGCGGCAGCGGCAGGTAGAAGGCGGGCGACAGCACCGAATCGAGCAGGATGGTGCGGCGTGCCAGATGGGCGGCAAGGCCGGGCGCGCTACCCATGATTGCGGCCACCAGCTCGAGCAAGGCGGGATTGGACTTGAACAGCGAGAAGAGCTGGATGCCGGCCGGCAGGTTACCGAGGAAGAGATCGAAGTTCAGCAGCGCCTGGTCGGGCGCAGCCGTCGAGCCCAACGCCTTCAGGAGGCCGGGCATCAGCTCGGTCAAGAGCTCGCGGGCGCGCGCGGTGGCGGTCGAGCGGTAGCGGCCGTGGTGCCAGCGCCGGACAATGCCAGCCGCCGCCGAAGGATCGCGAAAGCCCAGCGTCTGCAGCGTTGCCAGGGTCCCCGGATCGTCGTCGGTGCCGGTGAACACCAGGTTGCCACCTGGGCCGGCGAGGCTCGGCGCCTCCTCGAACAGATGGGCGTAGTGCCCCTCGACGCAATGCAGCCGGTCGAGCAGGTCGTTTTGGAAGGATCGCGAATCGGGATAGCCCAGGAAGGTGGCGATCGCCGCCACGCCGGGCTCGTCGTTGGGCAAGCTATGGGTCTGTCGGTCGTCGACCATCTGCAGGCGGTGCTCGACCTTGCGCAGGAAGCCGTAGGCCTCGATCAGTTCGTCGGCGGCGGAGGGTGCGATGTGGCCCGCGTCGGCCAGCGCGCGCAGCGTCTCGCAGGTCGCGCGGTGGCGCAGCGTGGGATTTCGCCCGCCGAAGATGAGCTGCTGGGTCTGGGCGAAGAACTCGATCTCGCGGATGCCGCCGCGCCCCAGCTTGACGTTGTGGCCCAGCACCTTGACGGCGCTGCCGCCGCGATGGGCGTCGATCTGGCGCTTGATCGAGTGGATGTCGTGGATCGCCGCGAAGTCGAGATGCTTGCGCCAGATGTAGGGCGTGAGATCGCCCAGGAAGGCAGCACCGACGGCGCGGTTGCCCGCCACCGGATGCGCCTTGATCATGGCGGCGCGTTCCCAGTTCTGGCCGACGCTTTCATAGTAGAGCTCGGCCGCCTGCACCGACATGGCGAGCGGGGTCGAGCCGGGATCGGGGCGCAGCCGGAGGTCGGTGCGGAAGATGTAGCCGTCGGCCGAGGTCTCCGACATGAGCTGGACCAGCATGCGGGCAGCGCGCACGAAATGGCGCGAGAGCTGGTCGTTGCCGGCGAGTGCCGCAGCGTCGCGGTCATAGAGCAGGATCAGGTCGATGTCGCTCGAGTAGTTGAGCTCGGCGGCGCCGAGCTTGCCCATGCCGAGCACGGTGAAGGCGGCGGCCTCCGGGTCGGTGCCGATGCCGAGCTGCCCGTCGCGCGCGAGCTGCAGGAGGATCGCATCGGTCAGCGCATCGAGGCAACCCGAGGCGAAGGCGGTGAGTTCTCCTGTCACCTGCTCGAGCGACCAGGCCTCGGCGATGTCGGCGACGGCGACCGTGAGCGCCACCTGGCGCTTGAGTCGGCGCAGCGCCGTCGCCACGGCCTCGGGAGCCGCACCGTCGCGCGCGTTCGCACGCAC
>JAEZHS010000152.1 GCA_023436825.1 Pseudomonadota bacterium
GTCGTGGCCGTCAACCATCGCCTCAATATCTTCGGCCATCTTGACCTGTCGCAGGTCGGCGGCGGGCGCTTCGCGCAGTCCGGCAATGCCGGCGTGCTCGACCTTGTCGCGGCGCTGGAATGGGTGCGCGAGCACGCCCAGCGCTTCGGCGGCGATCCGGCAAACGTCACGATCTTCGGGCAGTCCGGCGGCGGCGGGAAGGTGAGCGCGCTCCTGGCGATGCCGCGCGCCAAGGGCCTGTTCCACAAGGCCATCATCCAGAGCGGCGCCAGCGTGCGCTTCGCCGAGCGCGAGCGCACGGCTCGGCTCGCCGATGCCGTGCTGAAGCATCTCGGGCTCAGGGCCGATCAGCTCGAGGCGCTGCAGGCCTTGCCGTTGGAACGCCTGCAGGAAGCGGTCGTGCCGGCGCAGGCGACGCTGCCGCGCCCCCGCCAGCCGCTGCTCGACCGCTACAATTTCGGGCCGGTGATCGACGGCAGCGTGCTGCCGGCGCAGCCCTTCGATCCCGCAGCGCCCGCGCTGTCGGACGACATCCCGCTGATGATCGGTGGCACCAAGGACGAATCGGCGATCTTTTTGGCGCCCGACGACGAGGTGTGGAACCGCGCCGTCACCGAGGGAGGGCTCTCCGAGCGCGTCGCCAAGGTCGCGGGCAACGCCACCGCCGACCTGGTGGCCTACTACAAGCGCCGCGATCCGGCGGCGAGCCCGAGCGACCGGCTGATCACCATGCTCAGCATGTCGAACTTCCACGTGCGCTCGCTGCTCCTGGCGGAACGAAAGGCAGCGCGTGGCAATGCGCCGGTCTGGATGTACAGCTTCGATTGGGAAACGCCGGCCTTCGGTGGCCGGCTGAAGTCGTCACACTCCGTCGAGGTGCCGTTCGTCTTCGATACGCTGCATGTGATCGGTGAGGGACATCGCAAGCCCGGCGCCCAGGCGCTGGCCGATCGCGTGTCGAAGACCTGGGCTACGTTCGCGCGCAACGGCGATCCCGCCAACGACCTGCTGCCCGCGTGGTCGACCTACACGGCCGAGCGACGCTCGACGATGCTTCTCGACGAAGCGTGCCGCGTCGTCAGCGATCCGGACGGCGAGGTCCGGCCGATCTGGGGCAAGGTCGCGGCCGGCTGATTTAAGTGCTGGAGTGAAAGCACTGCTGGCGCTCGAGGCCGGCGACACAACCAATGGCGTGATCGCCGGTTGGACCCGCCAGAAGTGGGGCTCTCTGGAGCGCCAAAAGTCGCAAAAACGAAACTGGGTGTCGCAAACTATAGTTATTGACAGTTCGGCACTTCGGTTATAATATCGCACTGTTACGTTGCGTCCCGGCGCTCCTGCTCTTTGCATCGTTGATCTGAGACCAAAAGGCTGTCGCAGGCACCGCATGCGGCCCGTCCGGTTCGCTTGCCTCCAGACGGGCGAGCCTCCGTCTCTGCTCCTTCGACGAGCGGCGATTCCAACATCTTAATTATCCTAACTATCGAAATTCGGATGGTCACCCTACGGATAGTAGGCGGGCCCAGTGCAAGCCACTACGAAAGTACTACCGGAAAGGGCGCAAAGGGCGGAAACTCGAGCATCGGCTGATAGCAGTGCATGCACCGGCCGCTTGCGGCGTCAGCCGGGCTTGATGTCGGCGGCCCTGATCACCTTGGCCCATTTCTCTGTCTCGCTGGCGAGGAAGCGGCCGAACTCCGTGGGCGTCATCGGCATCGGCACGCCGCCGAGATCGAGGATGCGCGCCTTGATCTTGGGATCGGCGAGGGCGGCGGTGACACCCTTGTTGAGCTTGTCGACGACGTCTCGCGGCGTGCCGACGGGCGCGCCGAGCCCGGCGAAGGCGCTGGTCTCGAAGCCGACTAAAAATTCGCCGATCGTCGGGATGCCGGGCAGCAGCGCCAGCGGCGCCGGCGTCGACACCGCGAGCGCGCGCAGGCGGCCGGCCCGGATGTGCTCGATCGACGACGGCAGGTTGTCGAACATGACCTGCACCTGGCCACCCATGAGATCGGCCAGTGCGAGCGGCGCGCCGCGATAGGGCACGTGCTGCATGGTGACGCCGGCCATCATCCTGAACCATTCGCCGGTGACGTGCGCCACCGAGCCGGTGCCGGCCGAGCCGAAGTTGATCTTTCCCGGATTGGCCTTGGCGTAGGCGATGAACTCGGGAACGGTCGTGGCCGGGAAAGTCGGGTTGACCACCATGACCTGGAAGACGCGATAGATGCCGGCGACCGGCGCGAAGTCGCGCAGCAGGTCGAAGCCGAGCTTGTCGTAGAGGGTCGAGTTGATCGGGTTGTTGGCGCCGATCACCAGCAGCGTGTAGCCGTCCGCTGTCGCGCGCGCGACCTGTTCGGCGGCGATGTTGCCGCCGGCGCCCGGCTTGTTCTCGACGACGACCTGCTGCGAGAACTGCTCGGCCAGCGACTGCCCGATGAGGCGCGCCAGAATGTCGATCGCCTGGCCGGCGGCGAAGCCCACCGTCAGGCGCACCGGCTGTGCCGGGTATGTCTGCGCCTGGGTTCTCGAGACGGTGGAGACGGCGGGCAGCGCGAAGGCGCTGGCGGCCAGATGTTGGAACTGCCTGCGGCGAAGGCTCACCGGGTTCCTCCCATTCCCGGCTTATCTTGCCGGCGGGCCAACTCTACTTTGCCGCCAGACGCCTTGTCACTTTGACGGGCCGCAGCGTGGCAAGAGTCACAGAGCGCTGCCGGCGGGCCTGCTACCAGACGGCCCAGGATCGGGGCCGGGGGCTTGGCCAATGCTGAACAACCTGTTCAACGCGATCGCTCTGGTCGCTCTCATCGGCGCGGCTTTCCTGGCGCCGGCGCCGCCCGCTGCGTCGCCCAGGACGACGGCCGCGGCCGGTTCGGTCGCCCACGCACCCGTGCCCTTCAGCACTGCATCGACCGAGCTTCGGGCGCAGCAACAGCCGGTTCCAGTCATCCGAAGCGCTCCGATGCGACCGGCTGCGGTCCCGCTCGACGACCTTTCCCGATCCGAGGCGAAGGCACCGCCCCAGAGCGGTCTGGACAGGGAAGCGGCCAAGGTGGCGATCGAGGCAGACGGCTACAGACGTGTGCGTATTGTCGACAAGACCGCGAACGGCACCTGGCGGGCCAAGGCCTATCGAGGCACGACCGAAGTCGTCGTCGTCGTGGACAACGCGGGGCGGGTGATGACCGAGTGACTGCTCGTGTTCGGGCTGCCCATCACTTTCTCGCGGCGAAGTGTGGCGAACGCCACATCGCTCCAGACGTGGGGCTGCTAGGGATCGACCACGATGGGCCAACCATCGGAGAGGCTCCTGATGAACACTCTCCTGAATGTGATCGTCGCCGCCGCGCTGATCTTGACGTTCGCCTTCGCCTCGGAGCTCGGGCCGGGATCGCGGACCGACAAAGCAAGACCGGTAGCGTCTGCTCCCACCGAACCGATGCCGACCTCGATCGCGGTGTCCGACGATTGACCTATGTCAAGCCGGCCACCGGCACGGAGGGTCGGCGGTCGGTGTGTGCCTGGACCAGCTTTCTGGCATCTGCATCGCGGCCGGCCTTGAGGTAGGCCGCAAGCAACGTGTTCTCGATCAGATCGCGTTGCGCGCGGCTGCCGCCGATGCGGACAGTCTCGGCGAGTGCCGGTTCGAGGATGGCGATCGCTTTCGCCCAGTCGCCGTCGCCGTAGGCCGAAAGACCACCGGCCAGCCGAGGTACCACGTCGCCCGCCGGTGAGCGGCCTGAGGCGGCGCGTTGCTCGAGCTCCGCGACATAGCTCGCGATGCCGTCGCGATCGCCGGCGGCGACGGCGGCCAGCGCACGATGCACGTCGACGAAGGCGATGCCGGGCTTGGGGAAGGATTTCTGGCCGTAGGCGTGGACCTCGTTCCACAGCGTAGGCTTGCGGCCGTGGCCGGCGAGCTCGGCGCGCCACAGGAAGGCCGGCGCGTCGGTGGCGACGTTCAGCGCCGGGCCCCAGGCGCCGCCTGGATGGACTTGCGCCTGGTAGACCTTCCAGGCGCGGTCGACGTCGCCCAGCATGAGGGCGAACATCGCGACGTGCCAGGAGATGTGGCAGTGCATCAGCCCTTCGCGTTCGTAGGTCGGTAGCCAGGAATCGAGATAGTCGAGCGCCTTGCGGTCCTCGCCCTGCTCGTACAGGACGTGCGCCTTGATATGGGCGCCGTGGGCGTTCTTGGGATTCGCGGCCATGCTGCGCTCGATCAGCTCGAGCGCCTCTTCGAGCCGGCCGGTCTCCTCCAGCGCGAAGGCGTAGACGCCCTGGAACCACCAGTCGTCGGCAAGATGTGGCCTTAGCTCCTCGAGGAACTCGACCTGCTCAGGCTCGCGGCCCTGGCGGCCGCTGAAGCCGATCAGGCCGAACACGCCGGTGGCGGGGGAGGCGACCATGGCATCGCGCGGATGCTGGGCGAGATGGGCGCGCGTGGCGGCCAGCGACTCGACCGGTTTGCCTTCGATGGCGAGGCAGAGCGCGTCGATATGGCCTTGCTCGCGTGGCGTCGCCTTCGGGGCGAGCTCGCGGGCGCGGGCGGCCGACTGCCGAGCGCCGGGGACGTCCGCCATGAGGAAGCGAGCTCGGGCCAGGGCTGCATGGGCCAAGGCGAAATCCGGATCGGCCTCGACGGCGCGCCCCAGATGCGCCTGGTCGCCATGCGCCGCCGACAGCACGCAATCGACTCCGGCGACATAGGCGTCGCGCGCGGCGGCGGACGAGGTGCTGAGCGGCAGGCCGTATCGATCGAGCAGCATGAAGGCAGTTTCCCCTGACTGGAGGCCGATGTTATTGCTCCGATCTTCTTGGCGCAGGAGGTCTCGTGTCCAGTGAATTGAAGGGAAAGGTCGCGCTCGTCACGGGCGCCAGCCGCGGCTTGGGTGAGGGGGTGGCGCGCGCCCTCGGCGATGCTGGCGCGGCGGTCATGCTGGTGGCGCGCGATGGCGTGCTGTCCGCGGCCGTGGCGCGCGACATTGCGGCCAAGGGCGGCCGCGCCGAGGCGACGGCATGCGATGTGTCGGACTACGGCGCGGTCGAGAAGCTCGTCGCCGAAACCAAGGCTCGATTGGGCGGCCTCGACATACTGGTCAACAACGCCGGTGTGATCGAACCGATCTCGGAGATCGCGACCTCCGATCCCAGGGCCTGGGCGAACAACATCACGATCAACCTCATAGGCGCCTACAACGCCGTGCGCGCGGTGCTGCCGGGCATGCTGGCCAAGGGGGGCGGCACGATCGTCAACGTGTCGTCGGGTGCGGCCTACCGGCCGCTCGAAGGCTGGAGCGCCTACTGCTCGGGCAAGGCCGGGCTCGCCATGCTGACCCGGGCGATCGAGCTCGAGACGAAGGGCAAGGGCATCCGGGTCTTCGGCTTCTCTCCGGGCACCATCGACACTGACATGCAGGTCAAGATCCGCGCCTCGGGCATGAATATGATCAGCCAGATCCCGCGCGCCAACCTGTCGCCGGTCGAGCATGCCGTGCGCGGCCTGATCCATCTCTGCACCGAGGCCAGCGACGACCTGATCGGCCAGGACGCGTCGATGCGCGACGATGCCTTCCGCAGCCGTATCGGGTTGGCGTCATAGGCCTTGCAGGGTAATTTGCGGCTGGGATGAAGGAGGGGGCGATGCCGGATGTGACACAGGACTGGATCGACCAGCGCGTATTCCAACTCTATGATGAGTACTGCCACGGCCGCATCGACCGCCGCGCCTTCCTGTCGCGCGCCGCCGCAGTCACCGTCGGCGGCCTGGCGATGGCGCAAGCGCTGCTGCCGCAATATGCGCGGGCGCAGACCATCTCCTTCACCGACTCCCGCATCAAGGCGCGCTACGTCACCTATCCGTCGCCGGGCGGCAGTTCGGGCCAGATGCGCGGCTACTTGGTGCAGCCAAGCGGCAACGGGCCGTTTCCCACGGTCCTGGTGATCCACGAGAATCGTGGGCTCAATCCATATATCGAGGACGTGGCGCGCCGGGTCGCCGTCGAAGGCTTCCTGGCGCTGGCGCCGGACGGGCTGTTCCCGGTCGGCGGCTATCCCGGCAACGACGACGACGGCCGCACGCTGCAGGCCAAGCTCGACCAGGCCAAGCTGCGCACCGACATGGTGAACAGCGCGCGCTACCTGAAGGCGCACGAGCTTTCCAACGGCAAGCTCGGCGCCACCGGCTTCTGCTGGGGCGGCGGCACCACGAACTTCCTGGCGGCGACCCTGGGCGCCGACCTGCAGGCGGCGGTGCCGTACTACGGCGCGGCAGCGGACACCGCATCGGTGCCCTCGATCAAGTCGCCGCTCCTGGTCCAATACGCCGAGAACGACGAGCGCATCAACGCCATGTGGCCGGCCTACGAGGAGGCGCTGAAGACGGCGAAGGTGCCCTACGAGATGTACATCTATCCGGGCACGCAGCACGGCTTCCACAACAACTCGACGCCGCGCTACCAGGAGGCGGCGGCCAAGCTGTCGTGGGAGCGCACCATCGCTTTCTTCAAGAAGAACGTCGCTTGACGCAGGGCGGGGCGCCGACGTGAGTGCCGACGGCGGCCAGCGCCGGATCACCAATCGTCTGTTCTACTGGATCGCCGGCGGCTGCGGCTTCGCCACGGGCGTCGTCGGCGCCGGCTTTCATCTTGCCGTCGATCGGCTGCTGCAATGGCCCCACTGGCTGGCGGATCGCCTGGGAACGGGCCCGCTCACCATCGCCGCCGGCGCCGCTGTTGCCGCACTTGCCGTCACGCTCGCCTACCTGCTGACGCGCTACCTCGCGCCCGAGACCGCGGGCAGCGGCGTGCCCGAGGTCGAGGGCGCTCTGGAGGGCGTGCGCGAGGTGCGCTGGCGGCGCGTGCTGCCGGTGAAGTTCGTGGGCGGCGTGCTCAGCCTCTCGGCCGGGATCGTCGGCGGCCGCGAGGGGCCGACCATCCATATCGGCGCGTCGATGGGCGGGGCGCTGGCCGAATGGCTGCGGCTCGACAAGATGGATTTTCATGCGCTGCTCGCGGCCGGCGCGGCGGCGGGACTCGCGTCCGCCTTCAACGCGCCGCTCGCCGCCGTGTTGTTCGTGATCGAGGAGACGCGCCGGCAGTTCCGCTACACTTTCAGATCCTACGTCGCCGTGATCGTGGCCTCCGCCGCCAGCGCCTTCGGCATGGAGCTGGTCGGCGGCACCGCCCCGCAGTTCAGGATCGAGACCGACGCCCTGCCGCTGGTGATGCTGCCGACCTTCATGCTGCTGGGCGCCGCCCTCGGCGTGCTGGGGATCGCCTTCAACAAGACGCTGGTGATGGCGCTCGACTGGCGTGCCAGGGCGTTCGGGCGCGTGCCGGTCCTCTATGCCGTCATCGTCGGCGCGGCGATCGGCGCGCTCGCCATGGTCGTGCCCATGGCAGTCGGCGGCGGCGAGCGGCTGATCCCCGAAATGCCGGTGGCCGACCTGCCGCTCAAGATGCTGGTGCTGATCGCCGTCGTGCGCTTCGTCGGCACCATGGCGAGCTATCCGGTCGGCGTCCCGGCCGGCATCTTTTCGCCGATGCTGACGCTCGCCACCACGGTCGGCCTGATCTTCGGCCTGCTGGTCGAGGAGGCGCTGGTCCGCGCGTCGTTTGCCGTGCCGCCGCTGACCGGTGCCGCCTTCGCTGTGGCGGCGATGGGCGGGCTCTTCTCGTCGACCATCCGAGCGCCCCTGGTCGGCGTCGTGCTGGTGGTCGAGCTGACCGGCGCCTTCGAATTGATCCTGCCGCTGATGGTGACCTGCGTGACGGCGCATGTCATCGCCCAGGTGCTGGGCGGCCGGCCGATCTACGAGGTGCTGTTCGAGCGCTCGGAGCGGCTCGCCGGCCGCACGCCGCCGGTGCGTTCCGTCGCGGCGTCTTCACCGGTCGGCATCGACGTGCCGCCGCATCCCGATCAGCGCTGAACAAGGGACGACGTATGGCGGCGGTAAACACCAAGAGGATCATCGCTGCCGGTGCCATCGGCAACGTGTTGGAATGGTACGACTTCGCGGTCTACGGGTACTTCGCCGCCGCCATCGGCCGCGCTTTCTTCCCGAGCGAAGACAAGGTCGCGCAGGTGCTGGCCGCCTTCGGCATCTTCGCCGTCGGTTTCCTGATGCGCCCCGTCGGCGGCGCGCTGATCGGCTATATCGGCGACCGCCTGGGCCGGCGCGCCGCGCTCACCTTTTCGGTGGCGGCGATGGCCATCCCGACCTTCCTGGTGGGCGTGCTGCCGGGCTACCAGACGCTCGGGCTCGCCGCACCGATCCTGCTCACGCTGCTGCGCATGATCCAGGGCCTGTCGGTCGGCGGCGAATACACGACCTCGATCGTCTTCATGGTCGAGCATGCCAAGCCAGGCAGCCGCGGCCTGATCGGGGCCATGGGCTGCTGCGGTGCGGTCGGCGGCATTCTGGCCGGCTCGGCAACCGGCGCCGCGCTCGCGTCGGTGATGTCGGAGGCCACCCTCGAAAGCTGGGGCTGGCGCATTCCCTTCATGCTGGGCCTGGTCGTCGGACTGGCGGGTTTCTTCCTGCGCCGCGGCATCCACGAAGAAGCGAGGGTGTCGAGGGCGGTGGCCTCCTCGTTCCTCACGACGCTGCGCGATCATCGGCCCTTGCTGCTGCGGCTTGCGGCGCTCTCGGTCTTCAACTCGGTCGGCTTCTACCTGATGTTCGTCTACATCGTGAGCTGGCTGCAGCTCGTCGACGGCATCGCGCCGGCGCGGGCGCTCGGCATCAACACGATCAGCATGGCGCTGCTCCTGCCGCTGATGCTGGCGACGGCCTGGCTGTCCGATCGCGTCGGCCGCAGGCCCGTGCTGATGGGCGCCACCGCCTTGGCCTTCGTGGCCGCATGGCCGCTGTTCTGGCTGATGCACAGCGCCGATCCAGCGGTGGTACTGTTGGGGCAGCTGGGCTTCGTGCTGTCGGTCGGCACCTTCGTCGGTTGCCAGCCCGCCTTGATGGTGGAGACGGTGCCGACCGAGGTGCGCTGCACGGTGATCGCGCTCGGCTACAACGTCACCCTCGGCGTCGTCGGCGGGCTGAGCCCCCTGGTCGCGACATGGCTGGTCGAGCGCACCGCCAACGACTACAGCCCGGCCTTCATGATCATGGCGGCCGCGGCGATCTCGTTCCTGGCGCTGCTGTCGTTCCGCGAGTCGTACAGGCTGTCGCTCAGCCCAGCTTGATATTGCCTTCGGTGATCAGCTTGCCGAGCAGGGTGCGCTGGCCCTCCAGCCAGGCCTTGAACTCGGCGGGCGTGTTGGGGCTGAGCACGGCGCCCGCCGCATCCAGCCGTTCCTTGACCTTGGCGTCCTTGATCGCCTCGGCGCAGACCGCCTGCATGCGGGCGATCAGCTCGACCGGCGTGCCCGTTGCGGCGAACAGGCCGTTCCAGTCGATCATGTCGTAACCCGGGTAGCCCGACGCGGCGACGGTCGGCACGTCGGGAAAGATGGCGACGCGCTTGAGGCTGGTCACGGCGAGCACGCGGGCACGGCCGGCTGCGAGCGGCGGACGGATCGAGGAGGTGGTGATGATCACCGAATCGACCGCCCCCGCGCCGATGTCGCGCGCGGCGTCGGCGCCGCCGCGGTAGGGGGCGTGGATCAGCTTGATGTCGGCCCGGCGCTGCAGCTCTTCGCCGGCCATGTGGCCCATGCCGGCGGCGGGGGGCGTGCCGTAGCTGATCGTGCCGGGCCTTTGCTTGGCGGAGGCTATGTACTCCTGGATCGTCTTCGCAGGAAAGTCCTGCTTCACCGCCACGACCTGCGGGAAGTCCGACAGCTTGGTCACGGGCAACCAGGTCTTCTCGTAGTCGAACGGCAGGTCCTTTATCAGGAACGGATTGGTGAGCTGGTTGGCGGCGTCGATCAGGAAGGTCTGGCCGTCGCGCGGCGCCTGCAGCACGGCGTTGGCCGCGACCAGCGAATTGCCGCCGGTGCGGTTGTCGACGATGACCTGCTGGCCGATCAGCTCCGAGACACGGCCGCCGACGTTGCGCGCCACCGTGTCGGCGGCGCCGCCCGCGGCGAAGGCCACGATCCAGCGCACGGGCCCCTTCGGCCAGTCGCCCTGTGCGAAGCCGTGACGCGCGAGAAAGGGCGCAGCAAGGCCTGCCGCGAGAACGCCGCGGCGCAACAACTTGGCCATCAAAAACTACTCCAGCAGCTCGGGAACCACCCAGAGCGCCGGTTCGCCGCGCGCAACCCTCTGGACATTGTCGAAGCCGTTGCGCAGGCGGGTGATGTTGCTCTCGTAGGTCGGGCCGGCGAGATGCGCCGTCAGCACGACATTGTCGAGCTTGAGGAGCG
Source organism: Pseudomonadota bacterium (assembly GCA_023436825.1). The sequence goes on from JAEZHS010000152.1 coordinate 10,327, forward strand.
GATTGTCGGGCGGCGTCGGCTCCTCGTCGAACACGTCGAGGCCGGCACCGAACAGCTTGCCGGCGGAAAGGGCGGCGGTCATCGCCTTCTCGTCGATCACCGGGCCGCGGGAGGTGTTCACGATGATGGCCGACGGCTTCATCACGGCGAGCTCCTGCGCGCCGATCATGCCCTGCGTCGAGGCGTTGAGTGGCACGTGCAGGGAGATGATGTCGGAGTGACGCAGGATCTCGGGCAGCAGGCGGAACCGCACGCCGAGCGCATCCTCTTCCTCTTCCTTCAGCCGCTTGATGTCGTAGTAGTGCACGACAATGCCGAAAGCCTGGGCGAGCCGGGCCACCTTCTTGCCGATGGTGCCGAGGCCGATGATGCCCAGGACCTTTTCGCGCACCTGATGGACGGTGGGCGGCGCGTTGCCATGCCATCGCCCGGCGGTGACGTTGCTGTGCTGGGTGATCAGGCGGCGCGACACCGCCAGCATCAGCAGCATCGCGTGCTCCGAGACGGCGACCGAGTTGGCACCGCCGTTGTTGCACAACGGCACGCCGCTCTTGCGGGCGGCCTCGAGGTCCGCCCGGTCGTAGCCCGCGCTCAGCATCTGGATGAGCTTGAGCTTCGGCGCATCCTTGAAGAGCTGCGGCGTCACGTACTGCTGGATGAAGCCGACGAAATAGTCGGTGCCGGGCAGGGCCGCCTTCATCTCGGGCGAGTTGTGCAGGGCCTTGACGATCTCGAATCCCTTGGGCGCGAGGTCGTCGACCATGGAGATGGTGTCCTTGGGTCCGACCACGAGTACGCGTTCAACCATTTAGAGTGCCTCCGCAGCGATACGATGACCTTTTAGAAGTCCGGGCAGCCGCCCGGGCTCGGTGCGACCCCAGCCGCACTCGGCCGACAGGCCGAATTCCGTGACATGGCGCTTCGCCACCTCGACGCGCTCGCGGTCGCCGGCGTCGTCATTGTGGTGAAGCAGCCCGAGATAGAGCTTGGTTCCCTTCGGCTGCTTGAAGTCGTCCAGCGGCGCATAGAAGGCATCGTCGGTGCGGTCCTTCGGCACGGGGATGTGCAGGAAGTCCACGTTCCGACTGATGGCGGCGACGATCCCGTTCATCATCTCGACCAGGATGCCGGCGTCCTTGGGCTGCACCAGATGCTCGTCGCGCGGCGAGCCGTAGCACAGGTGATAGCCCATCTCGGCTCCCGCCGGCACGGCATCGCCCAGCCGGCCCAGCATGTCGAAGATCTGCCTCTTGTAGTGCGCCGGGCGGTCCTCGAAGTAGTTCTCGAAGGCCAGCACTTCCTGGCAGACGTCCCACTGGATCGAGAGGTCGGCGGCCGGGATCGCCGTCACGATATTGGCCAGCGCCGATTTCAGCGCCCGCTCGTAGGCGCCGAAGTAGGTCTCGCGCGCCGGCCCGCTGACATAGAGGTAGCCGCTCGCCTGTGGCGTCGGCAGGCTGACCTGGAAGCGCATGTGTTTGGGGATGGCGCCGGCGGCGCGCAGCGCCTTGAACGTCTCCCAGGAGGCGAGGGCGGCCCTGTCGTAGCCCGTCTCGAAATTCACCGTCGCCGGATCGACGCCGGGCTTGAAACGGACCTGCTCGATCTCGCGCACGACCTTGCCGTCCCATTGGATGAACTTGTAGGGCGGCACGGTGGAATCGATCTCCATCGCCGGATGGTCGAGCAGCATCTGGCGCTGGAAGTAGACCCAGCGCGAGCGCTCTCCCGTCTCGCCGTCGGGCGTGCAGCGCAGGAACGGTCCGAGCTCGTCGGCGAGCCGTCGGAACACCTGCTCGCTGCTGTCGAGCGGGATGCTGCCGATCAGGTGCAGGCGATCCTTCGCCTCCACTAGTTCACCTTCTCGAGCTTCTGGAACGAGCGCAGGTACTTCGGCACCGGCACGCCGGGATGGGTGCCGCCCCAGTTGGTGTAGCTCACCTCACCGACATAGATGTCGCCTTTGCTGTCGACCGCGAGCCCGTGCGGCGACAGGAACTTCCCGGGCTCCTGGCCGGGGCCATGCTCGCCGCCCAGGCGGGCGATCAGGCCGCCCTTCTTGTCGACGATGGCGAGGCGCGGGCCGAGGTTGGTGTGTTTGCTGTTGACCGGCATGCCCGGTCCGAGCTCGCCGATGATGAACTTCGGGTTCTTGCCGCCGCCGGCGCAGCAGTAGAGCGCGCAAGGCCGATGCATGTTGTTCCACTGCATCTCGTACTTGCCGTTGCCATCGAACACCTGCACGCGATGGTTCTCGCGGTCGGCGACATAGACCCAGCCGTCATCGTCGGTGGCGATGTTGTGGGCGATGTTGAACTGGCCGGGATCGGTGCCGGTGGTGCCCCAGCACATCAAATGCTTGCCGTCGGGCGAGTACTTGTGGACGCAGGAATTGCCGTAGCCGTCCGACACGTAGATCTCGCCCTCGGGCGAAAGCGCCGTGTGGGTGCAGCGGTTGAACGGCTTGCCGCTCAGGAACGGCGCGGGCTGATTGGGCACGCCGATGGTCAGGAGCACCTTGCCCTCGGTCGTGACCTTGCGGACCGTGTGGTCGCCGTCGTCGGTGCAGTAGAGGTTGTCGTCACTGTCGATATGGATGCCGTGCGCGCGGCTGAACAGGCCTTCGCCCCACGAGCGCAGGAAGTTGCCGTCGCGGTCGAACACGATCATTGGATGCTGGCCGCGATTGAAGACGTAGACGCGGTCCTTGCTGTCGACAGCGACGGCCGCGACATCGCGGAACTCCCAGCCGTCGGGCAGCTTGGCCCAGTTCTCGACCACGCGATAGCGATGCTCGCCGCTTCCGAGGATTACCGACATGTCTCAACTCCCAAATCTGTCATCCCGAGCGTAGCGAGGGACCCTTGCTCATGGCCTTAAAGGTCCCTCGCCACGCTCGGGATGACATCGTTACTGTTGCATCAGCATCGAGTCAGAAATCTTCTCCGCACTCATCAGCGTCGGGAAGTTGGTGTTGGCGCACGGCACCACGGGAAAGATCGAGGCGTCGACCACGCGCAAACCCTGCACGCCCTTGACCCGGCCCTGGGTGTCGACCACCGACATCGGATCGTCCAGCCGGCCCATGCGGCATGTACACGAGGCGTGCCACACGCCGATCGCGGCCTTGCGCACGAAGGCCTCCAGTGCCTCGTCGTCGTTCATCACCTGCTCGAAGGTGAATCCCTCGACCACGAACTTCTCCACGAGGTAACGCCGCAGCGCCGCCGGCCCGTCAAGGAACTGGGCGAAGATGCTGGTCAGGATCCTGTTCTTGGTGTTGACCACGCCTATGGCGCGCACCTTGTCGCTGTAGGCGGCGGGGAAGGGCGTGTCGCAGACCTTGCGAACGGCGTCGGTCATCTGCACCGCCGCCATCAGCTTGAAGCCGCTCATCAGGCGGTCGAGGTCGCGTTTGTCTGACAGCAGGTTGAATTCGACGATCGGCTCGCTGCGGTAGTCGCGCGAGGCGAGCTTGACCTGGCCGGTCTCCGAGTAGGTCTTGTTGATGAAGGTGAGCAGCGAGGCGATCTGCTCGCCCACCGCATGCCAGGCCGACTTGGAGATCACTGCGACGAACATGTCGCCCATCGGCACGCCCGGCAGCTTCGACGAGTAGCGCAGGCCCATATGGATGTGCCGGCGCGTGTGCTCGTTCATGCGACCGCCGCGGCGGATGAAGGAGGAGAGCGCGATCGAGGGATGGTCCATGAGCCGCTGGCCAACGCCGGGAAGGGCCGCAACCACGGGTATGCCCATCTCGCTGAGATGCCCGACGGGGCCGATGCCGGCGCGCATCAGATGGGCAGGCGTATGGATCGCGCCCGACGACAGGATCACTTCCTTGGCCCGAAACTCCTGCTCCTTGCCGTCGACCATGGCGGTGACGCCGACACAGGTCGTCCCTTCGAACAGCAGCGACTTCACCTGCGTGCTGGTCGAGATGGTCAGGTTGGAGCGCTTGCGCGTTTCGGCATCGAGATAGCCCATTGCCGCCGACACACGCCGTTCCTCGGCGTTGGAATGGGTGACGGGAAAGTAGCCCTCGACGAATTCGCCGTTCTGGTCGGGCAGGAACTTGAAGCCCTTTGCCTCGAAGCCCTTCGCTACCGCCTCGGCGTGGCCGGTCCAGTGCTTGCGCGGAATGCGGCGGACGGGAATGCGGCCGTCCTTGCCGTGCCAGGGCCCGTCGAAGTCGAGGTCGCGCTCGACCTTCTTGAAGAAGGGCAGGACCTGGTCCCAGCCCCAGCCCTCGGCGCCGCGGCTTGCCCACTCGTTGTAGTCGGTGGGCGCGCCGCGATTGGCCATCTGACCGTTGATCGACGAGCCGCCGCCCAGCACGCGCGCCTGCTCGTACTTGCGCAACGGCGGGCGGTTTTCCTGCGGATTGTTGTGCGACACGATCTGGGTATGGACCTTGAGCTCCGTCCAGTGGAAGCGCGGATCGAAGTAGGCCGTCCCGGAGTAGCTGTCGGCGATCTCCTTGGGCTCCTTGCCCGGCGGCGTGTCCTGGCCGGCCTCGCACAGCAGCACCTTGTTGGCGCTCCTGGCCGACAGCCGATGGGCCATGACCGAGCCGGCCGAGCCGCCGCCCACGATGATGTAGTCGTACACGGGTGCGTTTCCTCGAGGTTTGTTGGCCAGACGCTAACCCGTTGGGCAATGTGGCGAAACCAAGATATTTCGCCGCGCAACGCTTGAGGTGCTCCGACGTTCAGGTCCGACGTGCACTGAAAGAGGAGACACTTTTCATGAAGCGTACCCTGCTTGCCCTGGCCCTCGTGACCGCTGCCGGCGCCGCTGGCGCCCAGACTGTGACCACCCCGCCTGCCGGCGGCGCGACCGTGACCCCACCGTCCGTCGGCGGCGGCGCCGTGACCGCCCCGCCTGCGACCGCACCGACCGTGAACACGCCGGCCGTGCCGTCTCGGTCGGTAGGGGCCGGCGGTGCGACGGTGACCACGCCGCCCGTGAGTGGCGGCGCCGTCCAGGCTCCCTCGGGCGGCGCGGCTCGCGCTACCACGCCTTCGGTCAATCCGCCGAGCGTGAACACTCCGGGCGTGCCATCCCAGTCGGTGACGCCGCCCAGCCAAGCCAACCTGCCAGCGGCGCCCAACGCCCAGGGTTCGGCCAACGCGGTCAAGAAGATCGAGGCCGACGGCTACAAGAGCGTGCAAGGCATGACCCGCAATCGGGATGGTAGCTGGAGCGGGAAGGCGTTGCGCGGCGGCCAGATGGTTGACGTGCACGTCGATGCGCGCGGTAACGTCGTCACCAGGTAGAAGGGTAGCCTCCTGTCAGCCCCTCGGGCCCGCCCTGTCAGTCGACGGGGCGGGCTTCCGTCGTTGTGCTTGCGGCCACGGCGCCGGCCTGCAATCGTTGGGCTCACGCACTGTGGGAGGTTTCGTATGCCGGACGTCACAGCCGCAAATCCCGACATCGCCACACCCGAGCTCATGAAGGCGATCTCGGCCGCCTTCAACAGCCGCGACGTCGATCGCATCGTCTCGCACTTCACCGACGACGCCACCTTCTGGCTGGCGCGCGGGCCCGAGCCGGTCGGCCGCACCCTCAGGGGCAAGGAGGAGATCCGCAAGACACTGGCGGCGCGTTTCAAGGTGATCCCTGACATGCGCTGGGACCACAAGGAGTACATCTACGCCGGCAATCGCGCGATCTCCGTGTGGACCGTGAAGGGCAAGGGCGCTGACGGCGAGGACCTGAACTACCAGGGCTGCGACATCTACACCTTCCGCGGCGGCAAGATCGTCGCCAAGGACACCTACTGGAAGATCGTCGAGCACAAGGATCGCCTCTGATGACCCTCGATCTCCTCATCCGCGGCGGCACCGTCGTCGACGGCTCGGGCAAGCCGCGTTTCGGCGCCGATGTCGGCGTCAAGGACGGCCATATCGTCGAGGTTGGCCGCATCAAGTCGGCTGCCGGGCGCACGATCGACGCCGACGGCCTGATTGTGTCGCCGGGCTTCATCGACGGCCACACCCACATGGACG
>JAEZHS010000155.1 GCA_023436825.1 Pseudomonadota bacterium
ACTGGGTGGTGAGCGATCGCTTCGCCGATTCGACGCTCGCCTACCAAGGCTACGGCCACGGCATCGAGCCGGCGATCCTGGAACAGCTCTACAAGGTTGCGGTCGGCGACTTCCAGCCGGACCTCACGATCATCCTCGACTTGCCGATCGAGACCGGCCTCAGGCGGGCGGGCGAGCGGCGCGGCGCGGAGACGCGTTACGAAAATCTGCCGCGCGAGTTCCATGCCCGTGTCCGTGAAGGTTTCCTCGAAATCGCCAAGCGCGCGCCCAAGCGCTGTGTCGTGATCGATGCTACAGGGGACGTCGAGGCGATCACGCGCAGGATCGCCGACGTGGTGACCGACCGGCTGGGAGCCTGACGGGATGGCGAGGGGCAAGGCGAGCGTCGACGCGAGCGAGCTCGAGAAGCTCGAGTGGCCCTACGACTGGCCGCCGCCGTGGCGGGCCGAACGGCTGCTGGGCCACGAGGCGGCCGAGAAGACGATGCTCGCGGCGCACGAAAGCGGGCGGCTGCACCACGCCTGGCTGCTGGCGGGACCGCGCGGCATCGGCAAGGCCACGCTGGCCTGGCGCTTAGCCCGCTTCCTGCTGTGCGGCCAGCGGCAGGGTGGGCTGTTCGGCGGTGGTGCTGCGGAAGGGCTCGACGTGGCGGCCGATGCGCCGGGCCGCTCGCTGATCGATGCGCGTTCGCATCCCGACCTGTTTCATCTCAGGCGCACGCTCAACCCCGACACCGGCCGCATGCGCGTCGAGATCGCCGTAGACGACGTGCGCGAGCTCGGCGCCTTCATGCACATGACGCCGGCGATGGGGCAGTGGCGCGTCGCCATCGTCGATTCGGCCGACGAGATGAATCGGAACAGCGCCAACGCGGTGCTGAAGATCCTGGAGGAGCCGCCGCCCAACGCCGTGCTGCTGATCGTGGCGCACGCGCCGGGCCGGTTGCTGCCGACCATCCGTTCGCGCTGCCGCAGGCTCGCCCTGCGGCCGCTCGCCGACGACATCGTCGTGCGCCTGCTGGGCGACTATGCGCCCGAACTGAAGGAGCAGGAGAGAGCGGCGCTGGCGCGGCTCGCCGAGGGCAGCATCGGCCGAGCGCTGGAACTTGCCGGCGCGGGCAGCCTGGAGCTCTACAGCGAAATGGTCTCGGTGCTGGCGACCCTGCCCGAGCTCGACATGGCGCGCCTGCACGGTTTCGCCGAGCGCTTCGCGCGCCGCGGCGAGGAGGCGAACGCCGCCTGGCGCTCGCTGAACTACCTGTTCGACGGCTGGCTGAAGGGATTGGCGCGACAGTCGGCACTGGGCGGAGAAGCTGCACCCGTCGTGCCGGCGGAACGCGGCCTGCAGGCGCGATTGCTGGCGGCGGCCAGCCTTGATCGCTGGATCGTTGCATGGGAAAAGGCCGCCGAACTGCTGTCCGGCGCTGACCGGGTCAATCTCGACCGCAAGCAGACGGTGCTGGGCAGCTTCCTCGTCCTTCAATCGGCAATGCGCTGAAGAAATCGGTCATCATGTCGGACCGCGGTACCTATTACGTCACCACGCCAATCTATTACGTGAACGACGTGCCCCATATCGGGCATGCCTACACGACGCTCGCCTGCGACGTGCTGGCCCGCTTCATGCGCCTCGACGGGCGCGACGTGCATTTCCTCACCGGCACCGACGAGCACGGCCAGAAGGTCGAGAAGGCCGCGGCCGCGGCGGGGCTCGAGCCGCAGGCCTTCACCGACAAGGTCAGCCAGTCGTTCCGCGATCTCGTCAAGACGATGAACTACAGCCCCGACAACTTCATCCGCACCACGGAGAAGCGGCACTACGTCGCCTCGCAGGCGCTGTGGGAGAAGCTGGTCGCCTCGGGCGACATCTATCTCGGGAAGTACGCCGGCTGGTATTCGGTGCGCGACGAGGCCTACTTCGTCGAAGGTGAGACCGAGGTCGGCACCGACGGCAAGCGCCGCGCGGTGGCGAGCGGGGCCGAGGTCGAGTGGGTCGAGGAGCCCTCGTATTTCTTCAAGCTGTCGGCGTGGACCGACCGGCTGCTCGACTTCTATGAAAAGAACCCGCGCTTCATCGCGCCCGAGAGCCGGCGCAACGAGGTCATGAGCTTCGTGAAGGGCGGCCTGCAGGACCTCTCGGTGTCTCGCACCAGCTTCTCCTGGGGCATCCCGGTGCCGGGCGATCCCAAGCACATCATGTACGTCTGGCTCGACGCGCTCACCAACTACATCACCGAGTGCGGCTACCCCGACACGAACAATCCGCTGTGGAAGTACTGGCCGGCCGACCTGCACATGGTGGGCAAGGACATCATCCGCTTCCATTGCGTGTTCTGGCCGGCCTTCCTGATGTCGGCCGGCGTGGCGCCTCCGCAGCGCGTGTTCGCCCATGGCTGGTGGACCAACGAGGGCCAGAAGATCTCCAAGTCGCTGGGCAACGTCATCGATCCCGTCGAGCTGGTCGCCACCTACGGGCTCGATCCGGTGCGCTACTTCCTGTTGCGCGAGGTGCCGTTCGGCAACGACGGCGACCTGCAGCGGCGCGCGCTGATCGGCCGTCTGAACGGCGACCTCGCCAACGCCTACGGCAATCTCTGCCAGCGCGTGCTGTCGATCGTGGCCAAGAGCGGCGGCGGCAAGGTGCCGGCCAAGGGAGCGATCGTCGACGCCGACAACGCCTTGCTCGATCGCGCCAAGGCCCTGCTGGCCATCGTGCGCGGCGAACTGAACGAGCAGGCCTTCCATCGCGCGCTGATCGCGATCTGGGAAGTGATCGCCGACGCCAACCGTTATGTCGATGCGCAGGCGCCGTGGGCGCTCGCCAAGACCGACCCGGCACGGCGCGACACGGTGCTGTGGGTCCTGGCGGAGACCATCCGGCGCGTGACCTTGCTGGTGCAGCCCTTCATGCCGGATGCGGCAGGCAAGATCCTCGACCAGCTCGCCGTCGGGACAGCAGACCGGGCGTTCGCCAGCTTCGACAAGGAGCTGGTGCCGGGCACTACGCTGCCGGCGCCGCAGGGCGTGTTCCCGCGCTTCGTCGAGCCGGCGAAAGCGGCAAGCTGATGCTGATAGACAGCCCCTGCCATCTCGCCTTCCCCGAGCTTGCGCCCGACGAGAGGGGCGTGCTGGCGCGCGCCCGCACCGCGGGCGTCGCCGGCATGCTGACCATCGGCACCAGGCTCGACCACTTCGACAAGGTACGCGCCATCGCCGAGCGCCACGGCAACGTCTGGTGCTCGGTCGGTGTGCATCCGCACGAGGCCAAGGAGGAGGGGCAGCGCACCCCCGACCGGCTGATCGACGCCGCGCGTCATCCCAAGGTGATCGGCATCGGCGAGACCGGGCTCGACTTCTACTACGAGCACAGCCCGCGCGCCGAGCAGACCGAGAGCTTTCGCGCCCATATCGCGGCGGCGCGCCAGACCGGCCTGCCGCTGATCGTCCATACGCGCGACGCCGACAGCGAGACCGGCGACATCCTGGAGGAGGAATACGCCAAGGGCGCCTTTCCGGGCCTGATCCACTGCTTCAGCTCGGGCGCCGCGGTGGCGCACCGGGCGCTGGCGCTCGGCATGTACATCTCGATCTCGGGCATCGTCACCTTCAAGGCGGCCGAGGACCTGCGCGCCACGGTGCGCGACATCCCGCTCGACCGCCTGCTGGTCGAGACCGACGCGCCCTACCTGGCGCCGGTCCCGAAGCGCGGCAAGACCAACGAACCCGCCTTCGTCGCCCATACCGCCGCCAAGGTGGCCGAGCTCAAGGGCGTCGGCGTGGCCGAACTCGAGGCTGCGACCACGGACAACTTCTTCCGGCTGTTCGCCAAGGCGGAGCGCGCGAAAGTGGAGGGCGCGAGGTGCGGGTGACGATCCTGGGCTGCGGCACGTCGGGTGGCGTACCAAGGGTAGGAGGCAAGGGCGGCAACGGCGAATGGGGCGCGGCCAATCCCGATGATCCGCGCAATCGCCGGCGGCGCTGCTCCATCCTGGTGCAGGACCAGGGCAAGACCATCCTGATCGACACCTCGCCCGACCTGCGTTCTCAGCTCCTGGATGCCCGGGTCGAGCGCATCGACGCCGTCCTGTGGACCCACGAGCATGCCGACCAGGTGCACGGCATCGACGACGTGCGGCCCTACATGCTGCGCCAGGGCCCGATCGAGGCCTGGTCTGACGAACGCACATACCGGATCCTGCTGCACCGCTTCGGCTACTGCTTCGCGACCGAGGACGGCTTCTACAATCCGATCTACCGGCATCACCGTATCGACGGCCCATTCGTCGCCGCGGGTTTGCCGGTGCAGCCATTCGTCCAGGATCATGGCATCGCCACGTCGCTGGGGTTCCGGTTCGGCGCCTTCGCCTATGCCAACGACTGTGTCACCCTGTCGGCCGACGCCCTGGAGGCGATGGCAGGGGTCGAGGTCCTGGTCGTGGACGCCATGCGCTATCGGCCGCATCCGACCCACGCCCATCTCGACCGCGCCCTCGAATGGATCGCCAGAATCGCGCCCAGGCAGGCTTTTTTGACCAATCTCCACGTCGATATGGACTATGCTGAGGTCGATCGACTGACGCCGCCCCATGTCCAGCCCTGCCACGACGGGTTGGTCATCGAAGTGAATGGAGAATAATCCATTATTATCAGACGATTGGACACCGACCGTAATCCAACGGATGAAGCGATACAAAAGGAGTCCGGTCGCCGCTTGTTCCTGTTGGCGGGCCTCGGCGCCTGTTTCATGGGTTTCCCGGCGGCTGCCGCGGACCTCGACGCCGGCGGCCTGACCTTCAAGGACTTCGCCGTCAACGACAACGGCGCCAGCTTCAACCGCGGCGTCGACCCCATCATCGCCGGCGGACCCAACCAAGTATCGTCGCAGGTCGCGGCCGTCGACAGCGCCCGGGGGCTGGCGCGGGTCCAGTTCGGCTCGATCAAGGTCGAGGTGGCGTTGCCGCTGGGCTGGCAGGCGACCGAGGACTGGGAGCGGGGCGTCGCCTACAGCGGCGACAAGCGCTACCGGCTGATCATCTGGCGTGTCGATTTCGCCTTCGAGGGCGTCAAGGACGCCGAGCACTATGCCGCTACCAAGACCGGCTCGATCCAGGCACGGCGGCCCAGCATCCAGGCCCAGGCCCGCAAGCTCGGCGACGGGACCTTCCTGATCGTCTACGAGAACGCACCCAAGGGCCAAGGCGACAGCGAATCGCGCACCGTATTCGACCTTGTGATCCAGCGGCCGGGCAATCCGAAGGAGGGCATCCTGATGACGCTCGGCGTACCGGCCAGCGACGCCGTTCGCGGCCTCAAATTGATGGCTCTCTTAAAGCAAAATATGCGTATTAACTGGTAATGAATTGATATTTATATGATATCCTAATTTGTCATAATATATATTATACGATAATTGGTAGGCTCTGTGGTAAGGTAGGCCGCATGACGTCAAAGCCCACGGCAGCCTCGCTGCCCAAGGAACCCCTCCCTAGGCTGCTTGCGGTCATGGCCTGGCTACGCGACCGCCAGCATGGCTGCCCGTGGGACATCGACCAGACCTTCCGGACCATCGCGCCGTACACCATCGAGGAAGCTTACGAGGTGGCCGACGCCATCGAGCGCGACGACCTGCCGGCGCTCAAGGAGGAGCTGGGCGACCTGCTGTTGCAGGTCGTCTACCACTCCCAGATGGCGAGCGAGGCTGGCGCCTTCGGCTTCACTGAGGTGGCCCGAGCCGTGGCCGACAAGATGGTCGACCGGCACCCTCATGTCTTCGGCGATGCAAGGATCGACACAGCGGAGGCCCAGACCGTTTCCTGGGAGGCGCGCAAGGCAGCCGAGCGGGCCGCCAAGGGCAAGGAGCCGGCCGGCACGCTGGATGGGGTGGCGCGGGCCCTCCCCGCCCTGCTGCGGGCCGAAAAAATCCAGAAGAGGGCGGCCCGAGTCGGCTTCGACTGGAAAAAGCCGGGGCCGGTGATCGCCAAGATCGAAGAGGAGTTGGGCGAGCTCCGGGCCGAGCTGGCGGCCGGGACGGTCGACCAGGAGCGGCTGACCGACGAGTTGGGCGACGTGCTGTTTGCCGTCGCCAACCTCGCCCGCCATTGCAAGGTCGACCCGGAGGCCGCGCTGCGCGCCACCAACGACAAGTTCGAGCGCCGCTTCCGCCACATCGAGAAGCGCCTGGCCGAGACCGGCCGCAGGCCGGCCGACGCGACGTTGGACGAGATGGAAGCCCTCTGGCAGGAGGCGAAGACGCGGGCGTGATGATGGGACCGCGGGCCTCCAGGCCCGCTCATGCTCTTCCGGGCCCGGGGCGGGGGGGCGCGGGGGGCGGGGG
>JAEZHS010000199.1 GCA_023436825.1 Pseudomonadota bacterium
TGCCCGACGCGCGGATGGTGCCGGCCTCGAGCAGGTAGGCGCGGTCCACCACCTTGAGCACCTGCTGCACGTTCTGCTCGACGATCAGCACGGTGAGCCCGCCGGACCGGATGCGCTTCACCAGCTCGAAGACCTGCTGGACCACCACCGGCGCGAGGCCGGCCGACGGCTCGTCGAGCAGCAGCAGCTTGGGATCGCTCATCAGGGCGCGGCCGATGGCGCACATCTGCTGCTCGCCGCCCGACATGGTGCCGGCCATCTGGTGGCGGCGCTCCTTCATGCGCGGGAAGAGCTCGAACACGAACTCCCGTCTCTCGGCAAACTTGGCGCGTGCCTTGGGCATGAAGGCGCCCATCTTGAGGTTGTCCTCCACGGTGAGCCGCGGAAACAGCCGGCGGTTCTCCGGCACGTGGGCGATGCCGAGGCCGACGATGAGATGCGGCGGCGTGGCCACCACGTCGGCGCCTTCCATGGCGATGGCGCCGCGCGTCGGCCGGATCAGGCCCGAGATCACCCGCATCAGCGTCGTCTTGCCGGCGCCGTTGGGGCCGATCACGCCCACCGCCTCGCCCGCCTTGACGTCGAGGTCGATGTTGAACAGCGCCTGGAAGCCGCCGTAGCCCGCGTCGAGGTTCTTCAGCTCGAGCATCAGCGTCGGACCCTCACCGCCTGGCCTGTGCGGCGACCGCCTGGGTCGCATGGGCATCGCTGCCGAGATAGACCTCGATCACCCGGGGGTCACCCGCGACGGCGCTGGGCAGCCCTTCGCTGATCTTCTCGCCATGGTCGAGCACCATGACGCGATCGACCACCCGCATCAGCACGCCCATTATGTGCTCGACCCAGATGATGGTGATGCCGAGCTCGTCGCGGATCTTGCGCAGCATGTCGGCCGCCTGGTCCATCTCCGCCTCGTCCAACCCGCCCAGGCTCTCGTCGGCCAGCAGGAGCTTGGGACCGGTGGCGAGCGCCTTGGCGAGCTCGAGCTTCTTCAGGCCGGCGGCGCCGAGCCCGTCGACCGGCGCTCGCCGATCGGTCGGCAGGCCGACCATGGCGAGCGCCTTCTCCGCCGCTTCATCGGCCCTGGCTCTGCTGTGGCTACCCTGGCCATAGAAGCCCGCGAGCTCGACGTTCTCGAAGATGGTGAGTCTTCGGAACGGCCGCGGGATCTGGAAGGTGCGGCCGATGCCGCGATTGATGATGCGATGGGGACTGAGCCCCGCGATCTCATGGCCCTCGAACTTGATCGAGCCCGCCGACGGCGGGAAGGTGCCCGAGAGCATGTTGAAAATCGTGCTCTTGCCAGAGCCGTTCGGGCCGATCAGGCCGAGAATCTCGCCCTGATCGACCATGAAGGACACGTTGCTGACGGCCGTGAAACCGCCGAAACGCTTGACCAAACCCTCGACAACCAGCACGGCCGTTCTTCCGGCCGCCTACTTGTTCGAGTAGGTCGTGCCGGCCGGCAGCGGCAGCACGGCTTCGCGCTGCGCCTGGCTCTTGGGCCACACCACGTACGACTTGTCGTCGACGTACTGGATGATCACCGGGAACGCGCGGTCGTTCTGGCCGGCCATCGGCTGGCCCTCGCCCTCGAACTTCACGCCGAAGCCCAGCATGGTGCCGCCTTCCTTGATGTCGGTGTCGAGTGCCGCCTTGCGCAACGCGTCCGAATCGACGCCGCCGTACTTCTTGATGGCGCGCGGCAGCACATCGGTCAGGAACAGGTAGGTGTTCGACGCGGCCATGCCGACATGGGCCGAGCGGATGGCGACGCCGGGCTTCACCTTGTCGAACTCCTCGCCGACATACTTGATCTCGGCCGGCAGATTGGGATCGAGCGTCTTGTCGTTGGCGAGCCAGATCGAGATCGGGTCGGTGTTGAAGAAGTAGTTGACGTCCTTGCCGAGGCCTTCCTTGAGCTTTTCGTAGACGCCATAGCCCGCGCCGTGGCCGACCAGCGCCTGGAACTTCAGGCCCTGCTCGCGCGCCTGGCGCAGCAGCAGCGTGATGTCGGGGTTGTAGCCGGTATGGAAGACGACGTCCGGCCGGGCGCGCTTGAGCTTGGTGACCAATGCCGAAAGATCGGGCGCGGTCGCCGAGTACCCCTCCTTGAGCACGACGTTGAAGCCGGCCTTCTTGGCGCCGGCCTCGTTGCCCTTGGAGACGTCGACGCCGTAGGCGCCATCCTCGTGGATGATGGCGACGCGCAGGTCCTTGGGCTCCTTGCCGAGCTTGGCCTTGGCGTTCTGGTTGATGAAGTCCATCGTCATGGTGCCGAACTGCGCGCCGCTCGGCTGGGCGCGGAACACGTATTTCAGGTTCCGGTTCTCCAGCACCGCGGAGGAGATGCAGGTCGTGATCCACATGAACTTCTTGAGCTGCTCGACGCGGGCCGCCACCGGCACGCACTGCGCCGAGGAGTAGAAGCCCAGCAGCATGTCGACCTTTTCCTGCTCGACCAGGCGGACCGCCTCGTTGATGGCGACGTCCGGCTTGCTCTGCGCGTCGGCATAGATCGCCTCGATCTTGTAGCCCTCGACGCCAGTCTTGGTGAACTGGTCGAGCACGATCTTGGCGCCGATGTATTGCAGCTCCGAACCGCCGCCGGCCAGCGGGCCGGTCAGGTCGTAGACGACGCCGATTTTTAGCTTCTTCTCCTGGGCCGACGCGGAAACCGCCATCCCCAAGGCTGCGACGGCAGCCACCATTCCGCCCATGATACAGGCGACCTTACCCTTGGACATCAAAGTCCTCCCTTATGCCGCTTGTTATGCGTTTCTTACTCAAGACATCACACGGGGGGCGCAGGAAGATGTCAAGCGACGGCTGTCATGTGTGGACGGCCCCCGTTTCGCAAGGGGTTTATCAGCATCTTTTGGCGAGAAGTAGGAGCGGTCACGTGTCCGGCCTGTTTGTGCGGCCGATCGATGAGCCGCTGGCCTCGATGGAATACGTGGGCAGGTCTCCTATCATCCCGGCGCGCTATTGCGCGCGATGACAGCACGGAGTGTTCC
>JAEZHS010000217.1 GCA_023436825.1 Pseudomonadota bacterium
TGTCGAACCTGCAGAAGCGGGCAGCGAACTACAAGGACCCGACCTGATCTTCCGGGCCGCGCGCATCTTGCGCGCTCATGAATCATGAGCGAGCTGCAAAGCTCGCGGTCCGGAAGACCATGAGCCGGCTGAGGAGCAACACATGAACCGCCAATGGCTCTACGCCAAGCAGCCCCAGGGCAAGATCGGGCCCGACACCTTCCAATGGACGGAGACGGCGATCCCCGAACCGCGCGACGGCGAGGCGCTGGTGCGCACGCGCATGCTGTCGCTCGATCCCGCCAACCGCGCCTGGATGATGGGCAAGACCTATCGCGATGCGCTGGAGCCCGGACAGGTCATGAGCGGCTTCGCCATCGGCGAGGTGGTGGATTCCAAGACCGGCGGGCTGAAAGCCGGCGACATCGTCGAGGGCGATTGGGGCTGGCAGGATTATGCCGCCATGCCGGCGCGTCGATTGACCAGGCGAACGATCAAGGCGCCGCTCGAACTCTTGATCGGACCGCTCAGCGTCACCGGCCTGACGGCCTATTTCGGTTTGCTCAACGTCGGGCAGCCCAAGCCCGGTGACACGGTGCTGGTATCGGCGGCGGCCGGTGCGGTCGGCACCATGGTCGGCCAGATCGCCAGGCTGGCCGGCTGCCGCGTCGTCGGCACGGCAGGCGGCCAGGACAAGTGCGACTGGCTGGTGCGCGAGCTCGGCTTCGATGCCGCGGTCGACTACAAGGCGGGCGGCGTGTACCGCGCGCTCCGAGCCGTTTGTCCCAACGGCATCGACGTCTATTTCGACAATACCGGCGGACCGGTGCTCGAGGCCGCGCTGTCGCTGATGAACCTGCGCGGCCGCATCGTCTGCTGCGGCAACGTCTCGCAATACGACGTCGAGAAGCCGGCGCCCGGGCCGATGGCGGTGCCCGGCCTGGTGGTGACCAAGCGACTGCGGATGGAAGGCTTCATCGTCATGGACTTCTACGATCAGCGCGCCGAGGCCGAGGCGAAGCTTGCCCGCTGGGTGGAGGAAGGAAAGATCAAGGCCATCGTCGATGTCGTAGACGGACTCGAGAAGGCGCCGCAGGCGCTGATCGGCCTGTTCGAAGGTCGGAACAAGGGCAAGATGGCAGTGCGCGTGTAACGCTGCAACAAGTCTCGCTTAACGCCATCGCGTTCCTCCTCTAGGCTGGCACCCAAGGCGGGTAAACGCCGGTAGTCTGGAGGAAACAGTATGAGTGAGTCGATTTCTCGCCGGCGTGCCCTGCAGGGGGCGGCTGCCCTGGGCGGCCTGGCCGCGCCGATGCTCAACACCGTGACGGTCTATTCGCAGAGCAGCGCCTTCAACTGGCAGCGCTTCAAGGGCCAGGCGATCGAGATCGTGATGGAAACCGGCCCGCGCGCCGACCTCGTCAAGAAGTACCAGAAGGAGTTCGAGGAGAAGACCGGCATCAAGGTCGGCCTGGAGATCATCCCCGAGCAGCAGGCCCGCCAGAAGACCACGATCGAACTCAATTCGGGCAAGCCTTCGTTCGATCTCTTCAACATCGCCTATCACGTCCAGAAGCGGCAGATCGAAAAGGCCAGGTGGCTGTTCGACATCACGCCGTG
The DNA here is from genome assembly GCA_023436825.1 of Pseudomonadota bacterium. The sequence continues at coordinate 1,600 of JAEZHS010000217.1, forward strand.
GACCAAGGATCCGCAGATGACGCCGGCGGAATACGAGTTCGGCGACGTCTCCAAGCCGGGCTGGGACTATGCCACGCAAAGCGACGGCAAGATCACCAGCCTGCCGATGTTCGTCGACTACTTCATGATCTACATCAACAAGGAGCTGTTCGCGAAGAAGGGCCTGCAGCCGCCCAAGACCATGGACGAGATGATGGATGCGGCGGCCAAGCTCAACGACCCGGCGGCCGGTATCGCGGGCTACGTCGGGCGCGGCCTGCGCAACGCCAACGTCCCGCTGTGGACCCAGTATCTGTCGGGCTGGGGCCAGGAGACGACCAAGGGCAACCCGCCGCAACTCATCACCGACACGCCCGACGCCATCGCCGCGGCCGAGTACTACAAGAAGATCCTCAGCAGCTACGCGCCGCAGGGCGTGACCGGCTTCAACTGGAACGAATGCCAGGGCCTGTTCATGCAGGGCCGCGCCGCGATCTGGCTCGACGGCATCGGCTTCGCGCCGCCGGCCGAGGACAAGACCAAGAGCCGCGTCGTCGGCAAGGTCGGCTACATCCTGCCGCCCGCCGGCCCCAAGGCGCATCATTCGGTGTTCTTCGGCGGCGGCGCCGCGATCCCCAACGCCAGCGCCAAGAAGGAAGCAGCCTACATGGCGGCGCTCTGGATGACGGGCCGCGAGATGACCAGCCGCATGCTGCAGACCGGCGGCGGCGTGCCGTTCCGCACGGCGCCGCTCAGGGATCCCAAGGTGCTGTCGGGCCTCACCATTCCCAAGGAATGGGCGGACTGTGCGGCCGGCTGCGCGCCGATCTCGATGCCGGGCCTGCCGGTGATCGTGCCGGTGACGCAGTTCCGCGACACAATCGGCACGGCTCTGACCAACATGCTGGGCGGGGCCGATCCCGCCGCCGAGCTCAAGCGGGCGACCGCCGAATTCAAGCCGATCCTCGAGAAGAGCGAGCAGGGCTGAGCGCGAGGGGCTGAATGTACGGGCGGCGCGTGGCGTAGCGTATGGCCGGAGCGGACATCTCTGGAGGCATGACGGCCCGGGCGTCGGGAGACGCCCGGCTGCGGCCCTATCTCGGCTTCATCTGGCCGGCACTGGTGGTGTGCACGGCCGTCATCATCTTCCCGTGGCTGTTCACGGTGTGGATGAGCCTGAACGACTGGCACATCGGCAGCGAGCGTGCCTTCATCGGCCTCGCCAACTACGCCAACCTCGCGACCGACCGCCGCTTCCTCGAAGCGATCGGCCACACCTTCTACTTCACCATCCTCGCCGTGTTCCTGCCGCTGGTGCTGGGCACCATGGCGGCACTGGTCTTCCACAAGAAGTTCCGCGGCCGCGGCTTCTTCCGCACCCTGTTCATCATGCCGATGATGGCGACGCCGGTTGCGGTGTCGCTGGTCTGGACCATGATGTTCCATCCGCAGCTCGGCGTCCTGAACTACCTGCTGAGCCTGGTCGGCCTGCCGCCGTCGCAATGGGTGTTCGCCACCGGCACGGTGATCCCGAGCCTGATCCTGGTCGAGATCTGGCTGTGGACGCCGTTCGTCATGATCATCGTGCTGGGCGGGCTCGCCTCGCTGCCGACCGAGCCCTACGAGGCCGCCCTGATCGACGGCGCCTCGCAATGGCAGATGTTCTGGAAGATCACCTACCCCCTGGTGCTGCCCTTCCTGGTGGTCGCGATGATCATCCGCACGATCGATGCGCTGAAGGCGTTCGAGACGATCTGGGTGATCACCAATGGCGGACCCGGCACCGCCTCGGAAACGCTGAACGTCTATCTCTACGCCCAGGCGTTCGCCTACAACCAGGTGGGCACCGCCTCGGCCGTCGTCGTGGTGTTCTTCGCCATCATCGTGGCGTTGTCGCTGGTGCTCCTGTGGGCCCGGCAGAAGGCGAAGTGGTCGTGAGCGCCCTCGCCCTCGACAAGCGCACCAGGCGCCGGCTGCGCAAGGCGGTCGACAAGGTGGCCCTGGCCCTCGCCGTGGCGGTGCTGCTGGCGCCCTGCCTGTTCGTGTTCTTCTGGATGCTGTCGCTGTCGATCAAGTACGACATCGACAACACGGCCTGGCCGCCGGTCTTCTGGCCCGAGGAGCCGACGCTGGACAACTTCCGGCACGTCTTCGAGGAAAGCCCGATGTTCCTCTACTTCTGGAACAGCGTGCAGGTGACCGGCAGTGCCACCCTGGTGGCCCTGCTGCTGGGCGTGCCGGCGGGCTACGGCATCGCCAAGGCCAAGGCGAACGGGCTTGCCGCCATGCTGCTGCTCAGCCGCATGACGCCGGGCCTGTCCTACCTCATCCCGCTGTTCACCCTGTTCCAGATGATGGGCATGATCGGCACGGTGTGGCCGATCGCGCTCACCCACATGGTGATCACGCTGCCGATCGTGGTCTGGATCATGATCGGCTTCTTCGAGACGCTGCCGCACGAGCTCGAGGAGGCGGCCCGCATCGACGGCGCCAACCTCTGGCAGGCCTTCCGCTACGTCGCCCTGCCGCTGGCCCGCCCCGGCATCGTCGTGGGCGCGATCCTGTCGTTCATCTATTCCTGGAACAACTTCATCTTCGGCGCCGTGTTCGCCGGCCGCACCACCCGCACGATGCCGGTCGCGGTCTACAACATGCTGACCTTCGAGAGCTTCGCCTGGGGGCCGCTCGCCGCGGCGGCCATCGTCGTCATGCTGCCGGTGCTGATCCTGACCGTCGTCATCCAGCGCGAGATCGTGCAGGGCCTGTCGGCCGGCGGGGTGAAGTAGTCCCGCCGTCCCGTTAAATCGCGCAGGCAGCGCTCTAGTCTCGCGTGATCTTGAGTTCGTCACGGCAGGCCTTGCTGAAGGCGAATAGCGGGTCCAACTCGCCTGCCGGAGCGATCTCGGCGAACAGCCGAACGTCCTTGTTCGGGGCGAAGTAGGTGGCGCCGATCTGTCTCATGACCTTCTCGGCCTCATGCAAGGTCGTCGGAGCGCCGAACAGGCGGATCGTGCTCACGATCGCATAGAGATGGACGAGCTTGGCCGGATCCTCGAGCTCGTGCTCGAAAGCGTCGACAAAAAGTCTCGACGCCTCTCGAATGAACTCTCCGTAGAGCTCCTCGCGGTGGGCACGGTCCTGCATGCGCCGTGCCGCGCGCGCTTGCGACGCTTGCGTGGCCCAGGTCGTGACGAACGAGGCCAGCGCGCCGATCGCTGATCCGGCCAACGCGAACACGGCGGAGGTGTAGGACGGGTCCATGCCTTGCCTCGCGGCACGTCAGGGAGCCTGGAAGCCGATGCGCTGGTGCGTGTCGCAGAGCGGCTTACTCGCACTGCCCGCGTCGATGAGAGCTGCTCCGTCCATCATCCTCTCCTTGGAACCTGGATCGCGACCACCGGCCGAAACTAGGCGCTGTGATCCGCTGCAATCGACTGCACGAAGGCAGCGGATCTCCTGTGCCGAGGTATTGGTTGTGATCTCGTCTCGCCAAAGGGACGCGATCGATTTTGCGACAACCTATCCCAAGTGCCAGGTCGCCCTGTCCAATGGCGAAGCAAAGCAGCCGCCGGGACAGTATCGGCGATTCGCCAGAGCGTTCATTGATTGCCTCGCCCGCAGAGCCGGGTCGCCCGGGCTCGAGCAGCCCGGGCGCTTGTGGCGTCGCTCTCGTGGAGCGGCTGGCAGGAGGTGATCTCATGAAGATCGTAGTAATCGGTGGAACCGGCTTGATCGGTTCAAAGGTTGTCGAGAAGCTGAGGGCCAAGGGCCACGAAGCGGTTGCGGCGGCGCCGAACACCGGCGTGAACACGATCACGGGCGAAGGCCTGGCCGAGGCGCTTCGCGACGCCGAAGTCGTCGTCGACGTGGCCAATTCGCCGTCGTTCGCGGGCAAGGCCGCGATGGATTTCTTCCAGGTCGCGGGCAAGAACCTGACGGCTGCGGAAGTGGCGGCGGGCGCCAAGCAACACGTCGCGCTGTCGGTCGTCGGCACCGAGCGGTTGCAGGCCAGCGGCTACTTCCGCGCGAAGCTCGCCCAGGAAGCCGAGATCAAGAGCTCGCCGATCCCCTACACGATCGTGCACGCCACGCAGTTCTTCGAGTTCCTGCGCGCCATCGCGCAATCGGGCACCGAGGGCAATACGGTGCGCCTCTCGCACTCGCTGTTCCGGCCGATGGCGGCCGAAGACGTCGCCACGGTGGTGGCCGAGGCGGCGCTGGCGCCGCCGCTCAACGGGACGATGGAGGTCGCCGGGCCGGAGCCTTTCTACATCGACGAGCTGGTCGGCAAGGTCCTCGTCTACGACAAGGACTCGCGAAAGGTCGTCGTCGATCCCGAGGCGCTCTACTACGGCATCAAGCTGACCGACAAGTCGCTCGTCCCCGGGGCGAATGCCCGGATCGCGTCGACCACGTTCGATTGGTGGCTGACCCACGTCTCGGCCCCGACAAAGAGAGCCGCTGCCTGAACGAGGAGGATCAAGCGATGACGAGGATCTTGTGTATTGGCGTCGCCGTCGCGCTCGGCGTCGCCACCGGGGCAAATGGTGTCTTCATGCTCGTCGCACCGGAGGCGTGGTATTTCGCGGTGCCGGGTGTCACGGACACGGGACCATTCAACCAGCATTTCCTTCGGGACATCGGCTTGATCTTCCTGTTCATCGCGGCGGCGTTCCTGACGGGCGCAGCGCTGCCGCGCTATCGCGTCGTCCTGTGGGCGGCCCCCACGCTCTGGCTCGCGGGTCACGCCCTCTTCCACTTCTGGGAGGTCGCGGCCGGCATTTGCGGACCGTCGGTGCTCATGCGGGACTTTCCCGACGTCACGCTCCCGGCCCTCATCGGCATCGCCCTGACTCTCTGGGCATTCAGCGAAGGCCGCACTTCCGAAAGTGTTCGCTTGCCGCTCTAGCGAGCGCTCGACCGCCATCGGCCACTGTCGCCTGATCGGCTCGATCTGGTCTAGGGGGCGGTGGCCATGGCGGTGATTGCATCCGCCCCCAGCAACCATCGATCCCACTCCGGATCGGGCGTGGCGCCAACGCCGCCGTAGAAAGCCTGGGCTGCGGCGTTGTCCTTGAGGACGAACCAGCACAGCTTCTCGTGTCCCGTGTCCGTTGCATGGCGCGCCATGCGCTGCATCAGCCGTCGACCGAGACCAAGGCCACGCATGTCAGGGTCGACGAAGAGCCACTTCATCATGAGAAGCGGCTGCAGCGTGTGCATCAAGGGGATCTCGTAATGCACCGCCATGCCGGCGAGCCTGCCGTCGCCCCGGTCGGCGACGAAGGCGCCGAATTCAGGACGCTCACCAAAACCGCGGCGCAGAAGCTCGGCCTCGGTCAGCCGGAAGCCGGTGCCGCCCTCATAGATGACAATGGCCTCCATCAGCCGCAGGAGCTCGGGCATGTCGTCCCGCGACATCGACCTAATCCGCACGTCATTTGCGACCATTCGAACCCTCGTCTTCTCCAGCTGAGTCCTGGTGATCCCGACTGCTAAAATCTGCTAAACGGCCCTCATGGGGCCGCCCACCAGTTTCGCCTTCGGGCCCTTCCTTTTCCACACGCTCAGCCGTCGCCTCGAAAGACAAGGCGCGCTGGTCCTGCTCAACTCCCGCGCAACGGAACTTTTGTTGCTGCTGCTGAGGCGGGCGGGTGACCTGGTCACCAAGGACGATTTGCTGCACGCAGGGTGGGGCGATCGGGTCGTTGCGGAAAATAACCTGACCGTGCACATGGCGGCGCTTCGGCGCGTGCTCCGCGACGGCGGCGAAGCCGATGCCTGCATCCGGACCGAGCATGGTCGGGGCTATCGTTTCATCATGCCCGTGACCGTCACGCAGGCCGTGGGCGAGAGCGTCCCCGGAGCGCCGGCGGTCCGCGTCGGTCGCCATCCCCAGCCAAGCGGAATTTCCATCCAGGTCCCGCCTGTTCAAGGCGTGGCGGACGACGGCACATCCGGATCGCTTGCCGCCGAAACCAGACGCCATCTCATGGTGGAGCTGTCACGCACGCCCGACGCGCGCGTGATTGGCTCGGGAGATGCCCGATATGTCCTGCACACGTCCGTCCGGCCGGGCAAGGACGGGGCGCAGGTCGTCGCCATGGTCGATGACGCTGCCAGTGGAGCGACCATCTGGGGCGATCGTTTCGATCACCGCCATGTCGGCGTGGCCCCGATCGAGAACGAGATATCGAGCCGGCTGGCGCGTACCGTGATCACGGAACTCGTCGATCGGGAGGCCGCCCGGGATCCAGCCCAGGAAGCGGCGTCCGACGTCGACGCCCAGCTCAGCGCCTTGCGCGGCTGGAGCGCCCTCAATCGCGAGCTGTGGGTGCCCCAGGATCTCGCTGAAGCAAGGCGCTCGTTCGACCACGCGCTCCGCGTCGATCCATCGAACGCGTCCGCTCTGGCAGGGGCGGCCTACGCGATTGTCGCGGAGAACATACGGGCCACCCCACAAGGTCGCGATCTTGGGATTCGCGAGGAGCTGCTGCAGGCCGACGAACTGGCGACGCGGGCGGTCGCGCGGGCGCCGGACTGGCCGCGCGCCTGGTTCTGCCGCGGCTATGTGCGCCAATGTCAGCGCCGCTTCGACGCGGCGCTGACCGCCTACGGCCGGGTCCTGGCGCTCGATCCGTGCGACGCCGAGACCCTTGCCTATGCTGGTCACGTGCATTTCCTCATGGGTGGTCTCGAGGAGATGAGGACGCTGGTCCAGCATGCGCTTGCGCTCGGTCCGCGCGATCGCGGGGTCGGCTTCTATCATCATTTTCGCGGCCAGTACGACTTTTGGCAGGGACGCGACGAGCTCTCGACCCCGCATTTCGTGCAGGCCTCGGATCTTGCCCCCAGCCTGGTCTACTGTGCGACCTTCCTTGCGGCATCGCTTGCGCTTGCCGGCCGAATCGAGGAAGGCCGGCGATCGCTCGATGCCTGGTGCGAGGAGATGGGAGGCTTTCACCTCACGATCGATCGCCTGCGTGCCCAGGTCTTTTCCGACCACCCAGTTTACCTGGCCGGACACGAGCGCCTCTATCGCGGGCTGCGCTTGATCGGCATCGCGGAGAGCTGAAGGGCTCACGCCGGCCTTAGCAAGATTTAGCAAGCCTGCCAGAGACCTCTGGCAGCCTGGCCCCGTAGAGTCGGCGCTCTCAGCAAGGGACCAACCCGATGTCGATGCCGACCAATGCACTCCCCGCCGCAGTCGCCCGGGCGGCGACCGCTGCGCGGTCCGTGACAAAGACAAGACAGACTGAATCCGATCGACCTCTGGTCCTTGTCGTCGACGACGACGAAGAGATCCGCAGCGCCTTGCTGGAACTCTTCGAATCGGTTGGCCTCGACGCGACCTCCTTCGCATCGACCCGGGAACTGCTGGAGGAGGGGCTTCCGAGGCGACCCGGATGCCTCGTCCTCGATATCCGCATGCCCGGATTGAGCGGCCTCGACCTCCAGCAACAGCTTGCATCGAGGGGGGAGTCGAAGCCGATCGTCTTCCTCACAGGCCATGGCGATATCCAGATGACCGTCCAGGCCATGAAGGCCGGTGCCATCGATTTTCTCACCAAGCCTGTACGGGACCAGACGCTGCTCGACGCCGTGACCGCCGCGATCGAGCGGGACATTGCCCAGATCAACGAAGCATGGGTGGTGAAGCAGCACGCCCAGCGATTTGCCACGCTCACACCGCGCGAACGTCAGGTTCTGCGTGAAGTGGCGCACGGACGTCTCAACAAGCAGATAGCCTTCGAGCTCGGCATCAGTGAGGTCACGGTCAAGCTCCACCGCGGCAACGTGATGAGGAAGATGCAGGCCGCGTCGGTCGGCGAGCTCGTCCGCGCCTGGGAATTCCTGCCAGGTGATCTCCGCGGGGAAGGCCGACCTGTACCAAGGTATGATTCCTCCTATCCGGCCTGGAATGGGAAAGAGGCGACACGTGGTCAGGCCGGTCTCATTGGTGGGGGTCGTTCTATTGGTCAAAGTGCCCTTGATGGCAGTCGTTGATGACGACGACGACGTGCGCGAGGCCCTCTCGGATCTGTTGTTGGTGCTGGGCCTGGCATGCCGCACATTCGACCGGGCAGAGGCGCTCCTCGCAGGGTACGAGCCCGGCATCTTCGATTGCATCATCACGGATGTGAGAATGCCGGGGATCAGTGGACTCGATCTGCTGCGACGCCTGCGGAGCCTCGATCCGCCTGTTCCGGTTATCGTCATCACGTCCGACACCAACCCGAAGACCTGCGCGCAGGCTCTCGTCGCCGGGGCACATGCCTGCCTCACCAAGCCGGTCGAGGACGACGTCCTGCTCGACCATCTCAAGGCTGCCCTGGGTCGCGACGATTTCCTGGCCGACGGCCATGGAGGGGAGCCCGCATGATGGCTGGTGCTGCCCGGAAACTCGCCTTTCTCACCGACCGCGACGCCGCCGCAGACGACGGCCGCATGTCCTGGGACTTCGCGGCCAGCGCGGAAGACTATCGCAAGCTGATCCACTACCTGCCGGTCGCCCTCTGGCAGGTCGACACGCGCGGTGCCAGCGCCGAATTCGACCGGCTGAAAGCAGATGGCGTCAACGACATCGCGACCCATCTCGACCAGCATCCCGAGCTGGTCGAGCTTGCCAAGGATGTCGTGCGCGTAACCGCGGTGAACCGGGAGGCGGTATCGCTGTTTCGCGGGAAGAGCGCCGCCGATCTCGTCGCGCCCGTCCGCTATCTGTTCGCCGCCACGCCCGACCTTGCCAAGCGGGTCATGGTCGCTCACTTCGAGAGGCGCCGGAACTATATCGAGGAGACAAAAATCACTGCCTTCGACGGCACGGTGATCGACGTCCTCTTCACCGTGACCTATCCGGAGCGTCCCGGGCACTACGACAGCAGCCTGATCACGATGCTGGACATCGGAGAGCGACTGAGAACGGAGGCGCAGCTGCGCCAGCTTCAGGCCGACTTCACGCATGCCGCCCGAGTGTGTACCCTCGGTGAGCTCGCCACGTCGATCGCCCATGAGGTCAAGCAGCCGCTGGCCGCCATCGTCACCAACGCCGAGACCAGCCTGCGATGGTTGAAGCGCGAGGATGTCAGCCTGTCGAAACTGGAGACGCTGACGAGGCGTGTCATCGGCAACGCCCGCCGGGCGAGCGACATCGTCCAGCGCATCCGTGACATGGCCGTGAAGCATGAGCCCGAGCGGACGTCGCTCGATCTGAACGACGTCGTGGAGGAGGCGTTGCTGGTCGTCCGTCACGACATCGAATCGCGATCGATAGATCTGGTGGTGAAGCACGGCGATCGCCTTCCCAGGGTGATCGGCGACCGGATCCAATTGCAGCAGGTGGTGGTCAATCTGCTGGTCAACAGCGTCCAGGCCATGGTGCAGGCGAGTAGTTCGACACGCCGGATCGAGCTTTGCACGGACGCCGATGGCAACGGCGCCGTCACCTTCGCCATCCGTGATACCGGACCGGGCATCGCCGAGGAAAACGTCGATCGGATCTTCGACAGCTTCTTCACCACCAAGGACGCGGGCATGGGCATCGGCCTGGTCATCTGCCAGTCGATCATCGTCGGCCACGGCGGCGCCATCACCGTATCGAACCATCCGGACGGCGGCGCCGAGTTCCGCTTCTCGCTTCCGGCGGCGGCCCTCGACTAGTGGCTCCGCACAGTGGTTTTGACGGGAAGGTGCGGCGTGCGCTGGGGTGCAGTCGTCGCGGCGGTGAGTTTAGGCATTTTCGACGAATTTCGTCAGGCCAGCCGACACCCGCCAAGCCCTTGAATCCCCGCCGCTTTTGAATTTCGGCATTTCCGACAGCGCCTCCCGCTGGACTGGACCCCTTGGGCTGGCGGTTTCGCCTCGGGAACCCGGCGATCAGGCCGAAGGCGCGCGCGACGTGGCATGGCGGCGCCGCCGGCCGGGCGCGCCCAAGGTGTCGGATGAACAATGCAAAGAACGGACGTCGCCGTGAGGCGGCGGCGAGACCATAAATAACTGAAGTGCTTCGTCCTGTCAACAACTGTGGTGTGGGCAGACAATTTGCAGTGAATTCTTTCGCACCGTAGGGGACCCGGAAGGCGAAGGCGCCATCCTCGTGGGACTAGAGCGGCTTGCGGGCGCATTGTGTCGGGGATCTCCGCCTTCGGCACCGATGCCAGCAATGCTGGCATCCGCTTCAACCAAACAGGCACAATCACTGTGCAGGGCTACTAGTACCCGGAATCACAGCTGGCTGACACAAGCCTCGCTGTCACCCCGAGCGC
>JAEZHS010000275.1 GCA_023436825.1 Pseudomonadota bacterium
CCGCCAGCGTGATGCGATGCCGTTCGAGCAGGCGCCCTTCGCCGTCCGTCCAGTCCAGCTGCAGCTCGCCGGAGGCCGGCGCATCCGGACGCCAGAGGGCGATGACCGGACCCGCAGGATCCAGCACCGGCGCGGGGAGTTGGATCTCGTCCGCCACGGCCGGACCTGCCAGCAGGAGCCCCGCTGCGAGAAGCGCGGTCTTCACGGCCGGTACAGGCAGCCGGATGGCATGGCGCTTCACTGTGCTCTCCGCTTCGTGGGCCGCAGCGTCGGGATCTCCGGACTGTCTGTCCGCCGAGGCTCGGAGTCGACGCATGCCGCAGGCGCCGATCGATCTTCTTTGGTGTTACCACCACGTCGCAGCCGACAGCCCGGATGTCCGCGGCTAGGGTCGACCAGCCGCCATCGGATCCTGCGGACCCTTACCGCCATCAAAGAGATCAGCCATGCTCTTTCCTTCTCGGTTGGTTGGCCTGGCCGTGCTTTTCCTCGCCCTTCCGGCGGGCGCGCGCACGCTCGAGGTCGGACCCGGCAAGCAATACGCGCAGCCATCGCAGGCCGCGGCGGCGGCGCAGGATGGGGACCGTGTGGTGATCGCGCCGGGCCAGTACTTCGACTGTGCGGTTTGGCGGCAGAACAACCTGACGGTCGAGGGCGTGTCGGCCAAGGACACCGTGATCACGGACAAGAGCTGTCAGGGCAAGGCCCTCTTCGTCATTCCCGGCGGCAACGTCACCGTGCGCAACCTGACCCTGACCCGTGCCCGCGTGCCGGACGGCAATGGCGCCGGCATCCGCGCCGAAGGCCGCAATCTGCTGGTCGAGAAGGTTCGCTTCATCGACAACCAGAACGGCATCCTGGCCGCCGATCAGCCCCAGGGCGAGATCATCGTGCGTGACAGCGAGTTTCTCCGCAACGGCAGCTGCGAGCAGGCTTGCGCCCATGGCATCTATGTCAACCGGCTTGCCCTCCTGCGCATCGAGCGATCGGCGTTCCGCGAAACGCGCCGGGGTCACCACGTCAAGTCCCGGGCCTATCGAACCGAGATCGTGGATTGCGACATAGGCGACGGCCCGACCGGCACCGCAAGCTATCTGGTCGATGTCCCCAACGGCGGCGCAGTGCTCATCCAGAACAATCGCCTGGAGAAGGGCCCGAACGCCGAGAACCATTCGGCCGCGATCTCGATCGGCGCGGAAGGCGTGGACAGGCCGACACCCGAGATCCGCGTGCAGGGCAATCAGTTCAACGCGGACGGCGCCTATGCCACCGTCTTCGTGGTGAACCTGACGGCAACGCCGGCCATGCTTCGGGACAACCAGCTTCGCGGGCAGGTCAAGCCCTTGCGAGGCGATGGCGAAGTGATGCGGTAGTCCGGCGACTCGGCTGACGTCGCCGGAAAGCTCGCGCGCTGCAAGTCACGCCGATCCGGGCCGAGGACGCATTCATCGGACGCTCGGCGCATCGCGCCCTGATGGACCGGTGAAGATGACCGCGACGCCAGAAAGCCGAAAAGGTACGCTTCGCCTTTTCCTGAGGCGCAAAATGGCAATGTCAATCTACCGTCGGGCCCGTGTCGTCATATTGGGCATCCCGGTTTGCCTCCTGTTTCTAGGTCTCGGCGCGGGCTCCGCGGCGGCTGACGACAAGGGCCTCGCGCTATTGGACCTTTTCGAGAAGACCTGCGCTCGGCGGCCGGCGCTGCCAACGGCTCTCCAGCATCTGGCTAAGGCGGCCGGCTTTGAGAACGAGCACGGCGATCTCACTCCGGATATGGAGAGCGGCGACGAGCTCGACCTGGTCTACTTTGCAAAGCTCGAGCGAGGCGGGGCGACCTTCAAGCTGGACGCTTACTTCTCGGGAAGCCGCGGCGCGCCTTCGGTCAGTTGTACGATGGCCGCGAGCGGCGTGGATGGGAAAGACCTCGCTCCAGCGATCGAGGCGGCCGAGAAGGTCGCCTCGCCCGTCATCGAATTCTCGAACGACGGCGTGATCGGCAGGCTGAAATGGACGGTCGGAGGCGCCGACCGGAATGACCGGCTGGAAATGGCTTTCCGGCGCAACGAACCGCACCGTACGTCCCTGAATTTGACCTACCAGATACGGTGAGCACGGGCGCCTCCCGGTGATCGCGTCGGATGACAGGGTATCGGTCGATACTTGCTAGGGGCGACCATTAGGCCGATGCTGTCGGCAAGAGTGGCTTTCCGGAATGCTGACTCCTGCCGGCGGCAACGCGAGGACACCATGGCAAAGCGCCCGATGTATCTGCAGCACGTCAATGTCTACGTCCGCAACGTCGAGCGGTCGAAGAAGTGGTACGAGGAGCTGCTCGGCCTCCACGTCTACGAGTACCGGCCGGGCTGGGCCGCGTTCCTGTCGGCCGATCCGGAGCAGTCGCACGAGGTGGCGCTGATGCAGTTGGGCGACGACGCGCCCCTGCAGTCGAAGGGCCAGGTCGGCCTGAACCACATGGCCTGGCGCCTCGAAAGTCTCGACGATCTCAAGGAGTTCTACAGCAGGATCAAGGCCGAGGGGCAGCCGATAGAACGCATCATCGACCACGGCATCTCGCTCGGCATCTACCTGCGCGATCCCGACGGCAACGGCGTCGAGGTGTTCTACGAGATGCCGCGCGCCGAGTGGCCGGTCGACTACAACGTGTTCACGCGCGAGAAGACCGGGACCGGTCGCTTCCCGGGCCCCTGGGATGCCGAGCTCGGCCGCGGCGGTTCGCCGGCGCGGCAGCCAGCCGCCGCGGAGTAGGTATCGAAGCCGGGTCCGCGAATCCCAAGACCGCCCTACACGCCTTTGGGCCGCTCCAATTCCCCGATCGCGAGCTGCGCCAGGTCATGCAGGACGGAAAGGCCGCTATTGTCGAAATGACGCGGTTTTGTGTCGAGGACGGCGAGGGTGCCGACGCAGCAACCATTGCGCAGGATGAGCGGATGGCCGGCATAGAAGCGAACGCCGGGAGCGCCCGTCACATAGGGATTGTCGGCAAATCGCTCGTCCAGGAGCGCATCGCTGACGACGAGGGGCTCACGCTGGAATATGGCGTGACCACAAAAGGAATCGTCGCGAAGGACCTCGCGAAGCTCGAGCCCGAAGGATGACTTGAACCACTCTCGATCGCGATCCATCAAGGCGATGAGCGCGATGGGGACATCGAGCGCCGCGGCGGCAATGCGGGTGATCCGATCGAAGCGCTCCTCCGGCGCCGTTTGCCACAGTCCAAGCGCCCGGGTGACTGCAAGGCGCCGCTCTTCATCGTTCGGTTCGGACGGACGCACCCAGCGGCAGGCCGCGCGCATGAGCCAGGCCCTGATCCGCGCTTTCGCATAGATCGGCGAGTAGGGTTGCACGAGTATGTCGGTGAAGGCGTCATCGACGGCGCCGGCATGGGCGCGGTGTTCGCTGGCGCGATGCTCGCTCGACGTGACCAGCACGATGGGCAGCTCGTCCCCATCGCGCAGGCGCCTGATCGCATGGCATGCCTTGGCAGCGCGATCGTCGCCGGTATCCTCGAGCAGCACCAGCATCGGCTCTTCGCGCTCCGCGAGCTCCGGCGCCTCCTCGATGCCGCACAGGTGAACGTGCACTTCATCGGCGCGCAGGAAATCGGAAAGCTCGTCGATGCGCGACGGTTTCGTCAGGGCCACGAGAGCGGACCGGCCGACGAGCGCCGTGACCGGCGGTGCTTCAGCCAGGAACCGGGGCTTGGCGGCCGCCACGAAGGTCCGTGGCGAGAGGTCTATCTCATGTCCTTCGGCGGCGGCGAGGATACGCGGCCCCGCCAGGCGCCGGCTGTCCGAGCGCAGCGTGTCGACGATGGCGTCGATCGCAGCGTCGTCGCGGATCGGATCGTGGTGGGTGAGGGCGAGCTGTTCCACCTTCGCAAGCCCGGCAATCGCAACCGCATACTCGATCGTGCTGTGACCCCAGCCGATCTTCTGTGGGTATTCGCTGGCGAGGTACTGCGCGTCGTGCGCGACCAGGTTGGCGCCTGCCAGGAACTCGGCGTGGCGCCGGTCTTCTCCGAAGATGTCGCCGACGCCGGTCGCGAGCCCGTGGAAATGGGGTTCGTGATCGCAGGCATAGACGAACGCGACGTCGTCCGCCTCAAGCCGGTAGCCCAGCGTGAGCGTCGGGTGGTTGAGGTAGCGGGTGGTGACGTCGATGTCGCCGATCCGGAGCTGCCCCTCGACGAGCTCGTGATAGCGGATCGTGGCGCCGAGCTGCTCTATGGCGACGGGAAAGTAGGTGGATTGCATCTGGCCCGCGAGGGTCTGTCGCAAGGTCTGGCCGATGCCGCGCGGCGCGTAGATGTCCCATTCGAAGCCCGGAACGAACAGCGGTGCGAAGAAGGGGATGCCCTGGATGTGGTCCCAATGGGTGTGGCTGATCAGGATATGGCCGGACAACGGCTCGCCGCGCGCCATCAATTCACGCCCGAGAGCTGCGGCTCCGGTGCCCATGTCGAGAATGGCGAGCGTGCCGGACTTCGATCGGACCTCGATACAGGACGTATTCCCGCCATACCGCAGCGTTTGCGGACCAGGCGTGGCGATCGATCCTCGCGTGCCGAAAAAGCGCACTCGCACAGCTTCCCCCGCTGCAAACGCCGGGCCTTCGGGCGCTCCACTGTGCGAAAGAATACGTTTTCGGGCCTGCCTTGCCAATATGCGGTTCGGTTGGACACTGATACAGCCCGACCTCACCCTGAGGAGGCCCGCAGGGCCGTCTCGAAGGGTGGGCCACACGACCTTTGTTGCCA
>JAEZHS010000410.1 GCA_023436825.1 Pseudomonadota bacterium
TGCTAACCCCTTGAAATTACTAGGCCGCACGGGCATTGGCAATATCCGACTTACCTGCTCGGATATATAGGTCCCGCCAGGCTGCGATCAAGCGCTCGATATCGCCGGATTGTGAGTTCCAGCCGAAGCTTATTCTGATGGCCGAGCCCGCCTCGGCATCCTCTATTCCCATGGCTGCCAGCACCGCCGAGCGGTGCACCTTGCCCGACGAGCACGCCGCGCCCGCGCTCACGCAGACACCGGCAAGATCGAGCGCCATGACCTGGGTCTCCGCCGCAACCCCCGGCATGGAGATGCAGGTCGTGTTCGGCAGCCGCCTGGCACCGGCGCCATAGACGCGCGCACCTGGCGCAATCGCACGCAGCGCTGACTCGACACGATCGCGCAGCCGGGCTTCCAGCCCGCGCGCCGCCCCGGCGGCAGCGCCAAAGCCCACGATACCGGAAAGGTTTTCGGTGCCGGCGCGGCGATTGGCTTCCTGGCCGCCGCCGAAGCGGTTCGACGCGAACGGCGCGCCGGCGCGCACGATCAACGCCCCGACGCCGGTAGGTCCGCCGAGCTTGTGGGCGGCAACGCTGAGATAGTCGATGCCGTTGCCGTGCAGATCGACCGGCACCTTGCCGACGGCCTGCACCGCGTCGCAATGCACCAGCGCGCCGGCCTTGCGGGCGATGCGAACGACGTCGGCCAGGGGCTGCAGAACGCCGGTCTCGTTGTTGGCGAACATCACCGACACGAGCGCGGGTTCGTGCGAGGCGGCGAGCTTACGCTCCAGCGCCTCAAGATCGAGTACGCCCTCGCCGTCGACCGGCACGACGTCGGCACCGGGCACGGCGCGCTGCACGCTCTCATGCTCGATCGACGAGATCAGCACGCGCCTGCGGCCGCTCCCGGCCAGCGCCATGTTGTTGGCCTCGGTGCCGCCGGAGGTGAAGATCACTTCCGCCGGTAGAGCCCCCACCCGTGCCGCCACCTGACGGCGCGCTCCGTCCACCAAGCCGCGCGCCTTGCGGCCAACGGCGTGGACCGCCGACGGATTGCCGCCCGCCTGCAGCGCCTCGACCATGGCGTCGAACGCCTCCGGCCGGAGCGGGCTGGTGGCGTTGTGGTCGAGGTACGCGGACGCGGCGGGCATCGGGCTAGCCTTCGTCAGCTGGCGGCAGCCATCGAGGAATCGTTGTTGGCCGCGGCCTGGGCGGCGGGCGCCTCGGCGAGGCGCGGCGCCAGACGACGCTCAAGGACGTCGAGCAACGTCACCGAGCTCAGGAAGGCATGGATCTGATTGCCCAGCTCCTCCCACAGGTCGTGCGTCAGGCACTTGCTGCGGTCGGCGCGGCAGCCGGTGGCACCCATTTCGGTGCATCGCGTCGCCTTGATCGGCTCGTCGACCGCGAGAATGATCTCCGAGCCCCGGGTCTCGGCCGAGCCGCGCGCCAAGCGATAGCCGCCGCCCGGACCGCGCACGCTCTTCACCAGCCCGGCACGACGCAGGCGGGCAAAAAGCTGCTCCAGATATGACAAAGAGATTTCCTGCCGGGTCGCGATATCAGACAACGACACCGGCTTCGCCTGCGCGTGACGCGCCAGATCGACCATCGCCATTACGGCGTAACGACCCTTGGTGCTGAGCTTCACAGCATCCTCCTCGCTGCCCGAACGCCTAAAGGTCTTGAAAACCAAGGCGTTACTACGATATTGCGGTCCTCCAGACAGGGATCTGGGGAAAAACCGACTGAGTAGCTCGGGTTTAGTAAACCCGACTGAGTTGGTCAAGTATCAAGAATCGCCCTGAAAATGCTGCTCCGGCCCGCGTCCGGCGGCCAATAATGAGGGAAAGACCGGAGTCTAGATGCCTGACGTGATGTTCACCGGCCCGGAAGGTCGGCTCGAGGGGCGCTATCACCAGAGCAAGGAAGAGCATGCGCCGATCGCGCTGATCCTCCACCCCCACCCGCAATATGGCGGGACGATGAACCATAAGGTGGTGTTCTCGCTGTTCCATGTGTTCGTCAATCGCGGCTTCTCGGTGCTGCGCTTCAACACCCGCGGCGTGGGCCGCAGCCAGGGCCGCTTCGACAACGGCATGGGCGAGCTTTCGGACGCTGCCGCCGCGCTCGATTGGCTGCAGAGCATGAACGCCGACGCCAAGTCGTGCTGGATCGCCGGCTACTCGTTCGGCGCCTGGATCGGCATGCAGCTCCTGATGCGCCGGCCAGAGATCGACTGCTTCGTCTCGGTGTCGCCGCCCGCCAATTCCTACGACTTCGCCTTCCTCGCGCCCTGCCCGTCCTCGGGCCTGATCGTGGGTGCAGAGAGGGACGAGGTCGTGCCGCTCGCCGACATCAAGAAGCTGGTGGACCGGCTCTCGTTGCAGAAGGGCATCACGGTGGAATCGCGCACCATCAAGGGCGCCAACCACTTCTACCACGACGCCCTGAATACGCTGGCGATCGACGTCGACAAGTACGTCGCCAAGTGTCTGGTCAATCCGCCGGGCCGCGCGACCAGCAACAAGGAGCCTTAGTCTTCCTCTTCCGGACCGCGAGCTTCCAGCTCGCTCATGA
>JAEZHS010000416.1 GCA_023436825.1 Pseudomonadota bacterium
TCGACCTCGGCCTCGGTATAGATGATGTCGACGCGCACCGGATGGCTCTGGCCGAAGCGTTGCACGCGATAGATCGCCTGGATGAAATCGTTGAACTTGAAGCCGATGCCGAGAAAGATTTCCCACCAGCAATGGCGCTGGAAGTTGCTGCCCGAGCCGAGCATCACCGGTTTGCCCGCCAGCTCTCTCACGGTGCCGTTGCGGAAGCCCAGGATGGCGCGCGACTGCTCGTCGGCGTCCTGGCTGCCGTAGACGCTGACGACGCCGGGCACGGCCTTCTCGATCGCCCGCCGCTCGTCCTCGAGGTCGTGCCAGATCAACCGATGCGCCTCTGGCTGCTCGGCGCGCAGCTCCAGCAGCTTGTCGACGCGCGCCTGCAGGCTGGCGCGCTTCTCGCGGCTGGCGTCCTGCACGCCGATCGCGGCGTTGCGGAACAGCCGATGCTGTCCATCGCGCTCGGCGCCGGCCTGGCTGTGGTCGGAGGGCAGCTCGTGCCAGCGCACGTCGAGCGGCGGCAGCTCGTAGCCGTCATCGGAGAAGCCGAGATCGCTGGGCTTGCTGACGAACAGCGCCCAGCTCGCCACCCACAACCAGAACTCCCGCTCCTTGTGCGGATGGATGGTGAGCTCGTCCGCCGATTCGGAGTTGCGCTTGAAGAAGCGCGTCTTGGCCTGGCCGACATCCATCACGTCGAGGAAGGCGGCATAGGCCAGCAGCTCGATATACTCGTTCGGCGAGGGCGTCGCCGTAGCGACGAAGCGGAACGACGGCGTGTGCTCGAACAACCGCATGAACTCGCGGAAGGTCTTCGTGCCGCCGAAGCCACGCAGGATCGACGCCTCGTCGAGCGACACGTCGAAGCCGGTCGGGTCGAGCTTGCCCTCGTGCACGCTCTCATAGTTCGTGTGCCAGATCGGTCGATCGTCATCGATCTGGTGCGTCGACTGGACGAAGCGCAGGTCGACGGCGTGGTCGCCCGTGAAGAAGGCCTCGGCGTCGAGGCGGAACTCGTGCCGCACGTTCAGCGGATGGATGATCAGCTTCGGCCGGCCGGGCCGACGCTTCACCAGCTGTCGCATGATCTCGAGCTGCGTCACGGTCTTGTGCAGGCCGAACTTTGCGAACAGTGCCCGCCGCCCGCCCTTCAGCGCCCATTGCACCATGACGCGGTTGAAGCCGCGCAGCGCCGGGTTGATCTCCTCCAGCGGCACGTCGAAGCCCGAGGCGCGGTCGAGCTTGACCTTCTCCTGCAGGAATCGGCGGTAGTCGGGGGAGAGACCGTCCATCAGGCGAGCCTCTCGGCGCACTCGCGATGCGCCTCTGCCAAGGCACGTAGGTGACGGGTGTAGTTCGCCTCGACAATGTCGCGGTTGTAGCCAGAGGCTTTGGCGTGACGGTAATCCGCGTGCGTAAAGGCATAGCTGCGCCGCCAGTCGGCCATATCGGCCAGCACCTGCATCCTCGCCGCCTGGCGCTCACCGTCGAGTTTGAGCGGCGTCAGGAGACCGGCCGGCATCGGCAGTAGAAGCTGGCCGTCCATCTACGCCGCCTCCCGCATTTCCGGCGCGTCATTGTCGTTCGCCGGCAGGTTCGCACGGACGATGGCGTAGGCCAGCATCGGGCAGACACTGTTGCCGCACATACGCACCTGCGCCGTCTTCGTCAGCGGCTTGCCGTTGGGGCCGATGACATTGATCCGGTAGGTCGAGGGGAAGCCCTGCGCCCGGTAGAGCTCGTGCGGCTGCAGCATGCGCATACCGATGTCGACGATCTCGTACGGCTCGCCATGGATATAGACCAACGCGAAGTGGTCCTTCGCCGACGCCGTGTGCAAAGGCTCCTTGAGCGTCTGCCCGATCGTGCCAGTAGTGTAGTACTTGATCAGGAACGCCCGCACTTCGGCGACGTGCGTACCCTGGGCACATAGCGCCGGCACTGGCGTGGTCACCGGCCTGTCGCGCCGATCGCTGCCCTTCAAGCTGAGCAGATGCGCCGACACCAGCGCCTGCGGCCCGACCTTCGACACCACGGTCGACGTCGGTGTCCGCACATCGTGGCCCGGCTCCATATAATTGTGCTGGGCAAGCAATGCCGTCACGAGCGCATGACGGTTCTCCGTGGGTACGACGCGAGTGGGCTCTGTCACCGGGGCGCTGCGATCAGCGCCTCCGTTGCCTTCACCGTAGTAGGCGCTGAGGTGAGCAGTCACCAGGCCGATCGGCGCGGCGCCCCCGGGCCGCTTAATGAAGCTGTTGGCCGTTACTGTGCAGAGCGCATTGTCGACGCGCTGGCCGCTGCTATTCGCCCGGAACTTCGTTATGACCGCCGAAACCAGGGCCTTCTCACCCCTATTCGCGCCGGTGATGGTCCGCACCGCCTCGGTTGGCGGCTGGCCGCGGAAGTCGCCGTGATGCGTGAGGTCGATCAGGAACGGGATCGCCGCCGCGGCCGCCTCGTGGTTCGGGCAACCCTCCGGACGTCCCTGCCGTGGCGTCGCTTCACACCGCAGGCTGTGCCAGGGCCGCAGCACAGGCTGGACGAGAGATCCGACATTGGCATCCGGCGTCACGACGTTGAGCGGCGCCCGCACGCTCGAGGTGCGCGGCGTTTGCCCCGGCCGCTCGCCGTAGCGCGGCACGATGAACGGGTCGGCCGAATTGATCACATAGCGCCAGATGCCCAGCGCAATGCGCTTCAGCGTGTTGTCGACCAGCGGCCTGTCGCGCTCGAAGATCGATGGGCACGGGATCGACCAGTCGATGACGTCATCGGCCGCCGTGCGCCATGGCAGCAGCCCGCCGGCGCCGTCCTTGGCATGCGTCGGTTTCGGCCAGACGATCGGCTTGCCGTCACGCCGCGCGATCATGAACAGGCGCTTGCGGATCGTTGGCACGCCGTAGTCGCTGGCGCGCAGCTCGCGGTACTCGACGCGGTAGCCGAGCTGGCGAAACCGGCGCACGAAGCGCTGGAACGTGCGCCCTTTCGAAACCTTGCAAGGGACCAGCCTGCCGGTGCCGTCGTCCACCAGCGGCCCCCAGTCCTTGAACTCCTCGACATTCTCCAGCCACACCTGGTCGGGCTTCACCAGCTTGGCGACGTGGTAAGCCACCCAGGCGAGATCCCGGATGCCCTTCTCGACCGGCTTGCTGCCTTTGGCTTTCGAATGGTGCTTGCAGTCAGGCGAGAACCACCAGCCGCGCACCGGCAGCAGGCGATAGGGAATGCCGAGCTGCAGACAGCGCCGGCGCGAGGCCTCGGCAACCTCTTCACGCGGGTCGCCCTTCCAGACGTTGCGGATGATGTGCCAGGTTTCGGGATGGTTCGCCTCATGCAGCGCCATCGCCTCGGGATCATGGTTCTTTGCCGCATCGGGTGAGCGGCCTCGGGCCCTCTTGATGCCCTCGCGCGCGCCGCCGCCGCCGGCGAAGTAGTCGAAGACGAGGCCGTCGCGCTCGGCGAGCGCGATGCGCGCCCGCAGGGCCAGCGGTGTGACGTGGTCTTGCGGCGGACGATCGAGGGGAAGAAGGGCGCTCACTGCATCTTCTCGCGAATCGCGCGGCGCAGGCCCGCGACATCAGTGATGACGCCGTTCGTCATCGTCACTGCTGGACGGTCGACCTCGAGCACGTGCGTCTTGAACCAGCCGCCGTCGGCGCGCGGCTCACACTCATCGAGGAGCCAAGGCACCAACCGCTCGGACCACAGCCCGAGCGAGCCCCAGCCCGAGCCGTTGTTCATCATGTTGATGTCGAAGACGCCGATCTCGGCCGGGCCGCCGATCGGTACGTGCCGACACGCGCCGACCCAATGCGTGTGGCGATAGGCTGCCTTCGCCGGAACGCCGGGCCTCGTCCAGGGACCCGTCCACTGGATGCGCACGAGCCCCCAGTCGGGCCAGTCCTTGTCGCGCCGGTGCGCCCACGACACGCCGAGCCGGCCAAGAATGCCGTACATCAGCGTCGGGTTGGTGTAGCGCTTGCTCTCGAAGTCACCCATGTGTGGGCGCAGCTCTGCCAGCGTCAATCCGCAGATCGCGGCGATGGCACCCGGGCCGCAGTTGGCGCCCCACGTCTCATGGGCGCGCTCGGCATCGGCAGCGGAGAAGCGTGGCAGGGCGGGCTTCGTCACGACGGCAGTCTCGGGACGATGAAGAACAGCGCCGCCGCGATCGCCCAAGCGGCGCTTCGAATGTAAGTCCTATGTTCGTTGTCCCTGTCACGGTCGATCGCATAACGGAGGCCAACGATCGAGCAGGACAGGCAAGAGGCAGTGCAGAGCCAAGCCATGATCTCGAAGAAGATGTTCATGCCACCGTCACCTCGACCTGCTTCAAGCCACCCTCCAAACCCGCACCTTGCGCACGCCCTGCTCGGTCACCTGGCGCGAGGCGAAGCGGCGTGTGGTGCCCTGCTTCAGGTGGTAGGCCGAGGCGTTGATGCGGCGCTGCAGGGCGGTGATCGTCTCGCCCTGGTTGGGGCAGAGGGCGAAGGATTCGCCGACCTTCATCATGGCCAGTGCCTCACGGATGCACGTCGGCGCGGGCGGGCGGCCGTGGCTCGGCGGCAGGGCGATGCCCTTCTCGATCTTGATGGGCGCCGCCATCATCGCGACACCTCGAGCAGGATGGGCAAGAAGCACAGCAGGCCGAGCGCGATCAGGATCAGGGCGGCGTTCATCTCAGTGCACCTTGTCGACCGGCAGCATCTCGATCGCCGTCGCTTCGAAGCCGCAGGCGGCGGATAGCGCCTTGACGCAGTGCGCCAGCATCGGCGCGCGCATCGCCGCCGGCGCCTGGGCAATGATTTCGCCCGCGAGCTGCTGCAGAGCGCCCAGAAGCTCGGTCGCCTGGGCCTGGCTGCCCGCGCGGGCGCGCACCACGCCGCGCACCGCGACGCCCAGTTGGCAGTGCAGGCATTCGGGGTCGCCCCCCCCTACGTTCACCAGGCGCGCGACCTCATCGTCGCTCATCGCGTCACCTGCCTGCAGGCGATCAGGGTGCCGCTCGGTTGCGTGCGCACCTGGCCGGGGAGATCGACGTTGCACGCCGTGGCGCCGGTGAACGTCCACGGCTCGCGCCCCTTGATGCGCAGCGGCTGCCAATCGTCGTTCGGCGGCTTGACCCAGATCTGCCAGCCCTTCGCGGGACGCTCGGCGGCGCGGACACTGCCGGCAAAGCCGGCCAGCAGCGCCAGGCCGACGCCGACCATCACGCCCGCGACCAGCGAGCGAGCATCGGGCCGCCAGCGGCGTTCGGGGCGGCGGCACCGAGGGGTGGGACCGAGCACGATGTTCATGGCTGCCTCTCCATTTCGTGGGCTTCCAGGGCACGCTGCACCGCGGGACTGATGCCGAACCGATCGGCGATGTCCTTGCGCGACAGGCCGGCGCCGCGCGCCGCCTTCAACCGGCGCAGCGCCTCGGCCGACAGCGGCGGCCATCGCCGGCCCCGCCGCCGAGGCGGCCATCCGTGGCCGCGGGCGATGCGCGAAAGCGTGCCCATGCTGACGGCGAAGCGGTCGGCAATCTCCTGGCGGGTCAGTTCCTGCGATCGCCAGGCCAGCTCGATCTGCTCGAGCCGGGCGCCTTCCCAGGCGGGCGTGCGCCGCCGCCAGCAATGGCGACGATGCTTCGCCCGCGGGCGGCGGCCCCAGCCCTGGCGGCGCGCCATGGCGATCAGGCGCGAGCGCGACGTGCCGAGCGCGGCGGCGATGTCCTCGATCCGGCCGGGGCCTGCATAGGCCTCCTGGGCGATCGCCAGCCGCTCGGACGTCCAGGCGCTCATGGCGTGTCCCTCGGCTCGCCGACGAGGATCGCCCAGACGAGGTCCTTGGGATCATGGCCGAGCGGCAGCGGGATCTCCTGCCAGTGCTCGCGAGCCACCACGCGATAGAGCAGCTCCGCGCTGCCGAAGTGGCGGTAGATCGCCCGGACGTGGACTTCCGCCACCGCTGCAATCTGCCGGGCACTGGCGCGATATCGCCCCTCCTGGGCGAGCGTGATCACGGCTTGGACCAGCGCTTCCTTGACGATCGCGACCTGGTGCTCGCGAGCCGGCGAGCGGTAGGGTCGACGATTGGCGCACGGCGCGTCCGCCAAAGTTTCCCGTGAAACAGGCGGCACACAGGCCGCATCGATCGTCTGCATCCGAGCCCCCGCTCGCTTTGCCACTCAACACAACTGGTAGCGGGGGCTGGATTTGAACCAGCGACCTCCTGGTTATGAGCCAGGCGAGCTTCCGGGCTGCTCTACCCCGCAGGAATTCACGGTCGTCGCTTGACCACCAAGGTCTTGTTCAGTTCGGCCAGCTGGCGCTGCATGCGCTGCAGCTTGGCCTTCAGGCCCGAGATCTCGTGCGGCTGCAGCGAGCCGTCCTGCACGGCATCGCGGACGCCTTTCAGCATCTCGGCGGCGTCGATGCAGGACTGCATGGCGGCCGCGACCGGATCGGCCTGGCTGGCGACCGGCGCGACGGCCTCGCCCTTCAACAGCTCGATGAAGATCGGCGCGTGGCCGCTCTTGATCAGGAGCATCTCCATGGCGCGGACCTGCAGGAACGACGGCGTCTGCGCGGCGTCGCCGTCACACCACTTGTCGATCAGCGAGCCCGACGCGCGCAGCCCGATCGCGGCCAGCGCCGTCGAGATCGCCTCGCTGCCCAGCAGCGCCTTCGCCTGGGTGCAGGCATCCTCGATCGTGTCGGGCTTACGGAGTTTCTGTTGCATTGTGCGAAAGCTCCCCTACGGCCGCACAAGCGCGCCGCAACCCATGCGGGTAGCGTCCGCCGCGATGAAGCGCCCCGAGGACGAATGGTTCCTGCGTATCGCCGCGGTCGCCCCCGACCCGGCCGGCGAGGCGGTATGGGTGTTGCTGGCTCCGGCCCCCGTAAGGCTCAGCGCGCTCATGCCGCCGTCGCTTTCTTCGGCGACTTCGCCTGCGCCTGGCGCTCCGCGTCGAGGTAGGCGCGGACGCGATCGATGGTCGCGACGGTGACGCCGGCGCCCGCCCTCAAGCGGCCGACAAACTTGCCGTCATTGACGGCATGACGGCCGAACGTCGTCTCGGCCATCTCCTTCTCGCGAAGGAAGGCATCGATATCGGCCAGCAGGTCGCTGATCGTGGACATGGCGCCCACCATACGGTGGGCAATAGCCCACAGTCAATGGGCTATATCCCATTTTGCCCATCAAGCACCGCGTGGGAAACGTCCCACATGGATTCTCGGGAGCGTCTCCTCAAGGAAATCGATCGGCGGATGAAGCCGCTCGGCCTGACCGATATAACGCTGGCAAAAAAGGCGGGCCTTGGTCGTGATGCCGTTCGCGATATTCGCCGGCGCCCAAACATGAGCCCGGGCTACGATACCGTGCGCGCAATTGCCGGGGCTTTGGGATGCACCCTCGGCGATCTGACTGGCGAGCACCGCCGCACACCCATCAAGGATGGTGAAAACATCACGGTATTTGAAGTGCCGACGTTCGCCCAGTCAGGGCCGGGCGGCGACGGCGACCTCGAGATCTCGCGCGACCATGCGAGCGGAGAGTATACGTTCCCGGCCGCTGGCTTTCGTCAGCGCTACGGTGCGGCGCCGGATGGCGTGTTCATCGACGAGGTGCGAGGCGACAGCAATGCACCGACTCTCATGCCGGGCGAGCCAGTGATGATCGATACGCGCGATCGCCGCCCCTCTCCTCCAGGATTTTTCCTGTGCTGGGACGGCATCGGCATGGTCATGAAGCGGATCGAGTTCGTGCCCAACAGCGACCCGCCGAAGATCCTCCTGAAAAGCGACAATCCACGCTACGAGACCTACGAGCGTTTGCTTGAAGAGGTCATGATCTACGGCCGCCTCATCGGGCGGTGGCAGCGCTTCTAGCGCTCTACTCGCGGCAGGCGAACAAGTAGTACTTCTGGATGCAGTACTGATCGCCGCAGCGCTGGCTGAGCGGCGTCGCGCGCTTCTTGTACATGGCGCACGATTCGTTGGCCGTCGCCAACAACTGATCGGGCGACGCGCCATTCCCTTGCAGGATCACCTTATCTTGCGAGATGTCCGCAACGACGGGCTGACCAGCGCAGGAGCCAACAGCCAGCGCGGACACGACCAGAACCAAGCTCGTTGTAATTCTCATGAGTTTTTCCCTCCCCCTGCTGGCAAATCTGGCCTCAGCGTTATCCACCGTCAACAGTTTTGCTTAGTGGGCTATTGCCCATTGACAGTGGGATATTGCCCACGATAGGTTTGCCCATCGTCGCCACCCGGCGCCGATCAGCCGAACGCCAGGGCACCAGCTCAAGTAACGAGGGGCCAAGGCCCTGCGGCTGCAGACACGCCACCGCCCGCGCATCGCCCCACGATGCGCGGGCACCAGCGGGGAAACGATGGCCAAGCCACTCAGCGACAACCCCCGCCTCCCCTTGCGTTTCGAGGGTGAGGTACGGCCGACCACGATCGGCCTCTTCCTGAACGACAACCCTGACGACGTCGATCCGATCGCTCTGCACGCCGCGCTGGCGCGCGGCGAGGCCTATCGCGGCGGCGGCGGTGCTGCGCCGGAATGGTCGGTGGAGCTCGCCCGATGATGACCGACCAGAAGCTCGTCGCGCGTATCAAGCGCAACAGCAAGTACTGGGGCCAGACGCCAGCCAATCAGTGGTTCGACGTCAGAATCTCCGATGGCAGTGACCATTACTGCGTGCGTGGCAACGGCAATGCCTATCGCATCGCTGACGTCGCCTTCGGCGTCCGTCGGGTCGACGGCACAGTCGTCGACATCAGCCCGGTGCGCGCCCGATGACCGACGCTCTCTTCAGCTTCGACGACATCGTCGGCCTCGACGTCGAGCACCCGCGCGTGCGGCGCTTCAACGAACAGGTCGCCGGTATCGCGATCCAGCGGCCGCAGCTCCCGTCGGGCCTCGCCGTCTACGCCATACTGCCGCCGCCGGAGGCGGTAACGCAGCTGCGCACGCGAATGGCTGCGGTCATCGCCGAGGTGTTCGCCACCAACGGCAACGTCACCCACGACGACCTCACCCGCGCGGGCTTCACCGGCAAGGAGATCGCCACCCACTTCACCGCCGCCCGTCGGGCGGCACGCGTCG
The DNA here is from genome assembly GCA_023436825.1 of Pseudomonadota bacterium. Next base: position 9,102 of record JAEZHS010000416.1, read on the forward strand.
AGCGCATGGTGGTGTGACATGGCAGCGCCTGCAGCCCGCGACCTCGAGCGCATGGTCGCCGCCGACCATCCCGACCGCCTGCTCACCCTGCCGGCGACGACGCGGCGGAACATCTTCCTTTACGTCGACCGCACGCACGAGAGGCCGCTGTGCGTCGTCAAGATCGTCGACGGCAAGGCCGAGGTCATTGCCCAGTTCGCCAACCCCGGCGACTGCGCTTTCCTCTTCTCGCCGGACGCCAGCACCTTGCCGGCGCCGATCGTCCGTCAACTGGCAGGCCAGTGATGCCCGAGCCCTTCCAGATCCCCGACACTGTCGCGACCACGGATCCGCGACCACCGGCGCGCTCGGCTGATGGCCATCGTCTCGCCCGGCTGAAGCCCGCCAACCACCAGCAGCTCGAGGAGACCGTCGAGCTTTTGGGTCGCGTGTCGAAGGGCATGGTGAAGGTCCGCACCATCCCTCAGCCGCAGCGCGACGGGACGATCCCCAAGCCGGGCATCTGGGCCGTCTACCCCTTCCGCTTGGTCGACGCGGTCACGCGCCGCCAGCTGCTGCGCGCCGACCTCGCCGACCTGCCCTGGCAGGGTGCCGGGCCCGATCCCGACCAGGAGCAGGAGCGCACATGACGACGAACATCCGTCCCCTGCCTCTCGGGCAGGGCGCCGAGCGTGCCTGGCGCATCGCCCAGCTCGTGCGCGAGGGCGCCATGGACCGCAACGCTGCTCAGTTCTCGTTGTCGCTTCTCTATCAGCAAACCGATAACGCTCGCCTACGGCACCTGTGTGCCCGCATCGCCGAAGGCCTCCCGGCGCCACCATCAGCCGAGCCGATCGTCGAGAGCTTCGCGCATTAGCCGCGCCTTCTCAGTTCATCAAGGGGAGACAGTCATCGTGGCCACCATTGGCAGGAATACCGTCGCCGGCGCTGAGTTGCAGGGCTACATCGACCGTGTCGAGAGCATCAACTCGCAGATCGCCGGGCTGAACGACGACAAGGCCGCCGTCATGTCGGAGGCCAAGGCGCGCGGCTTCTCGAAGAAGCGCATCGCCGAAGTCATCAAGATTCGAAAGCAGAAGCCGCAGGACAGACAGGAGGCCGAGGCGGAGCTCGACATGTACCTGCACGCCATCGGCATGGCGAGCGAGCCGCCCCTCTTGCGCTACATCGCCCACGCCGGCGTCGATACCGCGGTGCGCGAACAGGTGATCGAGGCGATGAAGGATTTCGTGCCGCCACATGGCCTGGGCGACATCACTGTCAACATGGGCGGCAAGCCCTTCCGGCTGTATCGCAACAAGCAGAACGAGGTCGAGATCGCCGAGGTGCTGGACAAGCCCCTGCCCGGCCTCAAGACGCCGCGCCAGCCCAAGCCCAAGGCCGACGTCCCCAACTGCAGCGAGGACCAGGCCGAAGAGATGGGCCGCCAGTTCGCCCGCGACAACCGGCCGATCATCGAGAACCCGTTCCCCTACGGAGATCCGCGCCGCCCACGCTTCGACAAGGGCTGGCGTCGCGAATCGGGCAACGACGGCATGGGCCCCCAGGAAGACGACGAGGATTAGCCCGTGGTCGACGATGACGACGACAGCGACCGGATGCGGCCCAACAGCTTTGGCGTGCTGCTGTCTCCCAGCGAGGCCGAGGAGCCTATCCTTGCCAAGGGCGTGCGCGGTGCTCTGACCGAGTGGCTGACCGAGATCTGGTCCGCCGACGAGCTGCGCGAAGCCGGACTGAAGCCGCGCCATCGCGCCCTGTTCACCGGCAAGCCCGGTACCGGCAAGACCACCCTCGGCCATCATCTCGCGGCCCGCCTCGGCCTCAACATGCTGGTCGTTCAGCCCGAGCTGGTGCAGAGCAAGTGGGTCAACCAGACGGGCGAGCAGATCGGGCAGCTGTTCCGAATGGCCGCCAAGGCCGATCCTCCCCTGCTGCTCTTCCTCGACGAGTTCGACGCGCTGGCAAGCGCTCGCTCGAATGCCGAGCAGTCCGCCGATCGCGAGCACAACAAGAACGTCAACGTGCTTCTGCAACGGATCGAGCAGCACAAGGGGTTCATCATCGCCGCGACGAACTTCGGTCAACGCCTCGACCCCGCCATCTGGCGTCGCTTCGACGTCCACATCGAGATCGAGCTGCCCGGCCGCTTCGAGCGCGAGCGCATCCTGAAACGGTACCTCGAGCCCTGGGGCCTGCCGAAGTCGGCGCTGCGGCTCCTGGCCGAGGCGTTCGAGACGGCAAGCCCAGCGCTCATGCGGCAGTTCGCCGAGGCGATCAAGCGCAACCTGGTGATCGGGCCCAAGGTCGGCTGGAACATGCAGCGCGAAGCCGTGGTCGAGCGCGTGCTCGCCGGCATCCAGCCTCACCCCGACCTCGGCAAGCCGCGTCTGTGGAGCCTCGGCCCCAAGGACCCAGCTGTCCGCGACCTCGTGTGGCCGCTGCCGCGCAGAGAGGAGATCGCGGCAGAACCGCCATCCGCCGATGAACGCGACGGCGGCAACGTCGTGGCACTGTCGAAGCGAGCCGCACCGTGAACGATCCTGTTCCCATCTACACAGCTGAGCTGCTCGCCCGGTTTGGTGAGGCCATCGCCGCATATCGCCGAGCCCATGGCGGTGGCGTCGACCCGCGTCGCCTCGCCACGGCGATGTTCAATTCCGGCGTCGCCCTGGTCGACCGCGACCGCAAGGCCGCCCTCGTCGACGAACGCGTCTATGCCAGCGCGCTCGAGCGCTGCCACGCCGCAGAGCGACGCGCACCGGTTCATCGCCTGCCGGCGCCGGCCGTGTGGGCTTCATTGGCGAAGGAGGGAACATGAGGATCACGATCGAGAACACCGACCAGATGGTCACCGTCGAAACGCGCGATGGCGGCAAGGTCCCCGCCCGCGTCTGGCGCGGGGTGACCGAGGGCGGCGTCGAGTGCCAGGTGCTGGTGACCCGCATCGCCGTGCACCGGGACGCCGACAATTCAGCCTTCGAGCGCGAGCTGCAGGAGCACCCGCCGTCGAAGATGGAAGGCCCGCGCGCCTTCGACCTCCGGCTGTTCATCGACTGAGGCTGCATCATGCCGATCGAGCACGCACGTCACATGACGCTGGGACAATTGATCGACGCACTGAAGGCGATGCCGGCTAACGAACAGGTGCGCTTCGATTTCGTGCACATGGCGCCAACCACGCTGCACAGCTATCGCGGCTACTACGAGGACCTCGCGATTGGTTACGCCAACCTCTCGGACCACGATGTCAAGGAAATGACAGTCGCCGAGCTCCTCGCCCTGCTCGAGAAGGCGATCGGGCAGACGTTTAAGGGGTACAAGGGCGGCGACTATGTCGCCCGACGCACCACCGCTCTTTGGGTCGCCAACCTCGGCGAAACCGGCAGCACCGCAATCGTCGGCGTCCACCGCCTAAGCTGGACCGTGATGATCGAGACCGGCAACGCCGACTTGGCGGAGGCGTGACCCATGGGCGCCACGACCTCCATCGAATGGACCGACGCCACCTGGAACCCGATCGGCGGCTGCTCGATCGCGTCGCCGGGCTGCAAGCCCTGCTATGCCATGGGGCTGGCTGGCACGCGGTTGGCCAAGCATCCGCTCTATTCCGGCACGACGTCGAAAGAGAGCGGCCGGCCGGTGTTCAACGGCACGATGACGGCCGCGCCGGACGGCGACGACGTCTGGTCATGGCCAGTCCGCTGGCGCGGATCGAAGACACCGAAGCTCGGCGCCGACAAGCCCTCGCTGATCTTCGTCGGCGATATGTCCGACCTGTTTCATGCCAATCGTCCGACGGCGGACATCGACCGGACCGTTGCCGGCATCCTCTACTCGCGCCACATCGGCCAGCTGCTGACCAAGCGACCGGACAGGATGGAGCCGTACCTCTACGAGCTGTTCACCAGCCAGCGCTGGACCGAGTTCGAACACCCCATCCTGCGTGAGCCGAACTTCGCCTTCGATGCGAAGTTCATCAATGCGGTTCGGCCCGGACTGTGGCTCGGCATCTCGGCCGAGCGGCAGAAGGAATTCGATGCACGCTGGCCGTACCTGCGACGCCTGGCGGCGCTCGGCTTCACGGTGTTCGTCTCCTACGAGCCGGCCGTGGGCCCGCTCGTCCTGCCGGCCGACTTCCTCGCCCTGGGCAAGCGCGCCCAGGTGATCGCCGGCGGCGTCAGCGGTAAGTGGCCGTGGGCGCCGCATCCGGACTGGTTCCGGGCCGTGCGCGACCAATGCGTCGCCGACGGCGTGGCCTTCTTCTTCAAGCAGTGGGGCGAGTGGGAGCCGCGCGGAGAATGGTCCGGCCATCAGGGCGCCGGCCGGTTCGAGACGATGCGGGCCGTCATGCCGGATGGCAGCGAATGCCCGGCCGACGTCGTGCCCCAGGACGTCGGCGCGCATCGCATGGCCATGGTCGGCAAGAAGCGCGCCGGCGCCATGCTCGACGGCCGCGAGTGGCGGGAGTTCCCGACGTGACCGCGGATCTATGCTTCGACCTTGGCGATGGCCGCCAGTTTGGTTCGCAGATCCTCGACGGTGACCGTCTTGGAGACTTCATCGGCGCCCGGTTGCCGCGTGGCGACGTCCGCCCACATCATGGCCCGCTCGCCTTCGTCGAAGGCCTGCGAGGCAAGGCAGGCCACCGCCTTCTCCAGCCATTCGCCCTCGCGCCGGCACGGCGGCCGGTCGGCCTTCTGCATCTCGAAGAGGTAGCGCTCGATCCGGGAAGACAGGTTGCGGTGCGCCGTCGCGACGGCCTTGCGGGTCATTTCCATGCTGTCGGCTACCACGCAGCGGAGGCATAGGACCATGCGGCACGCTCACAGCCTCGACACGCCGCGCATCTCGGCCACCGGCCTGCAGCCGATGCGGGCCCTGTCGCTGTGGCAGCCCTGGGCGTCGCTCTGCTTCACATTCCTGAAGAAGCACGAGACCCGCCATTGGGGCACGGACTATCGCGGGCCGCTCGCTATCCACGCCGCGCAGAAGCTCGTGACCGATCTCAACGATCAACTGCTCGACCTGCTGTGTGATGAGTTCGGCGGCCACTGGGCCCGGGACCTGCCGCGCGGCCGGATGCTGGGCATCGTCGATCTCACCGACTGCCGGGCCACGGAAGCGCTCGACGTCGACGCGATCGACCGGCTCTGCGGCAACTTCGAGCCCGGCCGCTTCGCCTGGCGCCTCGACAATCCGCGACTGTTCGAAGATCCGCCCGAGGTCAAGGGCCGCCAGGGCTTCTTCACCTGGCCGATGGCGCCAACGAACCCGGAGAAAGGCAGTTTGAAATGACGACCAAGGAGAGGGCTGCCGTCATCGATGAATGCGTCGCCGTGGCGCGTTCGGCCGCGACCGTCTTCAAGAACATGGCCGGTAGCGGTCGCAACGACGTGCAGCGCACGTTCTCGATCAGCAGCGCTGCAGCAAGCAGCGTCGCCGACCAGATCGAGCTACTGAAGGAGAAGCGCTGATGGGCGATCACCTGATCGACGGCGAGTTCCAGTCCGACAAGTATCCGACCACGCCGCGGGGCAAGGTCCCACTGAGCTGCAAGGACAAGACCGCCCAGGATCTGCTGTGGGAGTATGCCCAGCGCCGCCGGGCCGTCGATCCTGAATTCTCGGATGACCTCGAGACCGCGCTCAAGAACGCTGGCTTCGTGCCACCTGGAAGTGCGCCCGCCGCGTCCTTCGGCGTAGACCAATGGAAGTGCGCCTGCGGCTGGTACAATCACGAGCTCCGGAAGCGCTGCCGTAGCTGTGGCGCACAGCACCCATGATCATCGTCAGCGTCCACCTGTTGAGCGCAGTCACCGGCAAGGTCACCGAGCTCGCCCGCGCTCATATATGCAACATCGGCGGCACTGGCACGGTACGCGACTATGAGATCAGGACCCTGCGCGGCCGCAGCGCCAGGGCGCTGGACGCCGGCGCCGTGCAGCGGCAGGGCAAGGTGCTCGGGCATCGGTCGCTCGACCTGCACATCTGGCACCTGGTCGGCAAGGCGCTGCAACGCATCGGCTACACACCGCCGCCGGCGGCAGAAGCTGGCGAGATCGACCGGCTCCGCAAGATCCTGCGCGAGATCGCGTTCCAGAACGATCCGGCCTGGGCGCAGCAGCTCGCGCGGGATGAGGTCGGCTGCCAGGAGGCGACCGAGGCATGAACGCGGGCGATTCGATGAAGCGGCGTGGCGGACGTCCAAGAGTAAAGAACATCCAGCCGGGCGACAGAGTCCCCTTGAGCCTCCGCGTAACAACAGAAATGAGGGACCGAATCAAGCTGGACGCTGACCGATCGGGACGGTCCATGAGCCAGGAAGCTGAGCTTCGATTGGAGATGAGCTTCGATCGCGAAGCCATTGTGCAATCCATCCTTCAGGCAGTTAAGAAATGACCCAAAAGCGCGGCCGGCCCTCACTCCCCGAATCCCGCCGGCTCGGTATGATCGGAGTGCACGTCTGCAAAGCCATGCGCCAGAGGCTTGCGGCGGCGGCTGCAGAAGCCGGACGATCACTATCGCAGGAATGCGCGATGAGGCTCGAGATATCATTCGAGCGAGAGGAAATCGTTGCCAGCGCAATTCGGACGCTGATGGAAGAGCTACCGCGTGGCCGAGATGTGGTGGGCAGCCGGGAGGTCGCCGAGGCATGAGCACGGACCTCTCCCTCACCGAGCTCGCCGGCCAGATGGGCTGGTCGCGCCGCACGCTCGTGCGCAAGCTGGCCGAGCATGAGATTCCAACCTATGGTTCCGGCCGGCTGGAGCGCATCGAGCCACAGAACGTCGCGCTCCTGAAGGCCAAGGAGGCGCGGTGCCGTACAAGCTCTTCCCACCTGGGCACCGGGGCCCCTGCTGGTACGCGCGGGGCACGGACAGCACGGGCCCCTTCGAAGTCTCGACAGGCAAAGATGCTAAACGCGATGCTACGCGGTGGGTCGAAGAGGTATTCCTCCCCAGCCGGGCGCGTCGTCGCGTTCCCGGCATCGGCGAAACCGTAGGCTTCGCCGACGCTGCCCGCTTCTACAAGGCCGCCAAGCCACATCTCAGCCGCAGCGACATCCGCAAGATCGATGCGATCGCGGCCGAGATCGGCGACATTGATTGCCGGCTGGTCAACCATGCCCGCCTCGTCGAGGCCGCCGACGCGCTGAAGCCCGGCCTCAAGCCGTCCACCCAGAACCGCTACGTCATCGGGCCCGGGGCGGCGGTGTTGCACTACGCCAATGAAAACAAGTGGTGCGAGTACCAGCGCATCCGGAAGCTGAAGGAGAGCCGCAAATCGCCGCGGAGCCCGGCCACGCCGGACACGATGGCCAAGCTGTTCGAGCACCTCGAGGATCCTCCGCACGAGCTCGCGCCGCAGTGGAACGGCGTCGATCCCAACCTTCCCTACAAACGCCTGCTGCTTGCCCTGCTGTTCGAGACCGGACTGCGCCTCGGTCATCTCCTGAGCGTCGTCTGGACCAACATCCACCTGCCTGACGGGCGCATCGGCGTGGCCATCCCCAAGAGCGACGAGCTCGCTCTGGTGCCGATCTCGGCCGTGACGGTGGCGATGCTGGCCAACCTGCCGGACGCCGAGAAGACCGGCCGGCTGTTCCCGTGGTCAACGCGGCGCGGGGTCTATGCCTGGCTCGACCGCGTCCGCAAGCGGGCCAAGGTCCACTACACCCCTCACCTGAGCCGCCACGCCCTCGCCACGGCCGCCCAGGACATCCCCGACAAGAAGGCCGCAGAACTGGGCGTGTGGCTCGATCCACGCAGCCTTCACCGATACCAGCACGTGAAGCCCGACCCCATTCCGGGGCGAGATGCGGGCTTCCTGATGGCCACGAAGTCGGCAGCGAGGAAAGCCGGCTGACCAAGACCGTTTATGGGGACGCGCCGGTGACAGCGGGGGCAAGTCATTGATTTCCCTGAGGCCGGCCTCTCCCTCTCAAGGCTGAAACACGGGTTCGAATCCCGTAGGGAGCGCCAACGAAATCCTTTGAAATTGCTGCTTTCTTCACTCGCGCGTCTCGTTGCGCGTTGTGGACAAGTGGCAGGGATGGACAGAAATGGACCGCGAAGCTGGGGCAGGCGCCTTGGAATTTCCGGCTTCTTCCGCGTCACCGCTCCCCGGTTCCTGGTCTTTGCGAACGCAGCGAGGAATGGGGCCAAATATGCCCGCCGTGTTCGCGGTCGTGAGCGCCTGCAATCCTAACCGAGATCGTGACGAGGCTCGCGCGTACTGTCGCCGACGAGATGCGATCCACGCCCTCCATCGCCAGAGACGCTCCGCGCTGCAGTTTCCACAAGTTCACCGACGGCCGCGCCTGTACGCAGGCGCGCACGCCGTTCAGCGTCGTCTATCAGCCGACCGGCGACGGCCGAGCGAGCTCCAGCTCGGGCAACGCAAGGCCGTCGAAGCCCAGCGGCGGCGGCGTCAAGTCAGTCAAGCCCAAGCCAGGTGCGCGCTTCCTCGATCGACGTGAACAGCAGCATCGGCAGATTGGGGCCGCCGAGGTTCATGTAGCGCTGCAGGATCTCGCTCGCTTCCTTGTTCGCCGTGACTGCGGCGAGGGAACCGCGCGGATCGTACGCTGCGTAGGCGCTTACCCGCGCGCCCAGCATCATGACGTCGTCGTCGTTGAGCTTCGGCTCGGCCTCGCGAGCGTCGAACAGCTTGGGATAGGGCATCGCGTCCTGCCCCGCGACCGCATCCAAGTAGTCCACGATTTCATCGAGGACGACGGGCCCATGGGCCCTGGCGCTGACGAACTTCCTATTGTGATCAATCTGATATTCGATGGGCAACTTCGCTACTCCAGGCCAACACATCCTCGAGAACAGATTAGCCGGGCTTCAGGAACGCGCCACCTACGCGGTGATGCAGAACCAGCGGCTATCCCGACACGCCCAGATGTCGGTGTAGTGGCCGCTGCCGGGCCTGCCGTCAAGATAGCCGAAGCTGAGGCGGGGCGGTGCACGATTCGACGCGGCCGAGCGGACGCTCGCCCGGCTCGACCGCGAGATGGCGGAGCGGATGGCGGCCTGCTCGGCCCCCGTTCGTCCTGGTCAACGGCCCTCTCAAGCCTGAAACACGGGTTCGAATCCCGTAAGGAGCACCAATTTCACAAGTTTTGGCCCGCACGCTACTCGCGAAGTGAGCGGACGATTTCACGACCTGCGATCGGCAGGTAGTCGGCAGCATAGTGATGAAAATCAGCGCCGCCCTCGGCAAGCGCGCGCTGCTGGCCGTCCCGCTCCACGAAGCGGCGCGGGTCGAGGACGGGGAGACCGGCTTGGCGGGCCGCCTCGATCGTCTTGTCGATGTGCTCGATCCTCTCGCCGAGCAGGCGGCCGTCGGCCAGTCGGACCGCGACATGAGGCACGACCAGGATGGGGCACGCCACCATGCTGCGCAGCCTGGCCATGCCCTCGGCAATCGCCTCTGAAGAGAGCGTCACCAACCCGATTTCCCGCAGCATTCGCCGGTGGGTCTCCGTCAGCGCGCGCGACCGGCGCAGGGCGGCTTCGACCGCCTCGATGACGTCGTCCGGCGCCGGCTGCCCCCGGTGGACGTCACTCCACCAGGCCTCCCCGGCTTCGCCCGCCGGCGCGACAAGCTGGCGGTGGATTTCGTTGATGTTCAGCGTATGGCCCATCGCCGCATAGTGCTTGTCGGTGCAAACCTCGATGACCAGCCGTTGGGCATCGCCGACGATGCGCGGCATCGACCGTCCGGCGCGCCAGTCCCTGAACGCAAATGGCGCAATCCCGGCCGGTATCGAGATCGTTCCCGTAAGCAGACCGAGGAACTGGATCATCTCGTGCACGTCGTGGAGATAGATCGGCGTGCGCGACTTGACGTGTCGATTGAGGTAGTCGACCTCGCCGGGCACAGCGGTCAGGGGATCGTGCACCCGACACGATCCCAGGGCGAAGACGCGCAAGCGGTTGTCACCGCCCCTCGATTTCCGCCAAAGCGTGGTCAGCAAGCTCACGGCATTCATACCGGCCAGAAACGGCGCAGCGTCGACGCCAAGCCGAAGCCGCGCCGTACCGGATTGGTGAACAGATAGTAGCGACCACCTGCTCCCAGATCGAGAAAGAGCTCGGGATCGCGCAAGCCCGCTTCGGCAAACAAGGCCAGCGCTTCGGGCTCCTGATGGCGCTCGGTCCGGTAATCGAAGAACCGCTGGACGTCCGACAGCACGAACGGATAGCGACGCATCGCGCGCAGCACCGCGAGCTGCCCGGGCCGGCTGCAGGAGGCGACGAGGTTGGTCGTGAGAACCATCGAACCGGGCTGCGGCCGAGGGCCGAACCGAGCCGGGAACTCGGCTCGGACCAGGCGCACATTGGCCGTAAGCGCCGGCTCGACGCGCTGCAGCATGCCGCGCAGTGTCGCGGCGCTGCGGCCGCGCAAAGGATTGGCTTCGAAGCCGACCGTCTTGAACCCGTTCCAGCCGAGCAGGAACATCAATTGGCCGAAGCCGCTCCCGACTTCGTCCACGCGATGGACGCCGAGACCGCACGACAGGAGCTTGCGGGCGAGCGCGATCTCGTACTCGAGAAAGACCTGCCCGAGCCGGATCCTCGAATCGTAGTAGTTGTAGGCGCCGCTTCCTTCGATGCCGGATCGCTCGAGGAGATCGTGCATGGCCGGCAGCAGAAGCTCGCGCAGCCGGTCCGCCCATGGCGGGTCGCCCCTGTCTTCAGCGTTCCCCATCGGCGATTGCTAAAGCGTTTCCGGTTCAAATGGAATTGCGACGTTCCATTTGAGCAGAAAAGCGCGCTGCCATGCAGGCGTCGCGTAGGGCAATCGAGAGGCCTTGCAAGACGGCCCGTCAGGTGCATCGCCTTTTCGAAGCCGACCTCTTCCTTACGGGGGTGAGGGTGCTATAGAACATCCCCCATGGGCTACAATCACGCCTACTTCGGCCGTGCGGTGCAGAGGTGGATTGACATCGGGTGGCTGGCAAAAGGACACAGGCTGATAGAGTTCGGCGCCCAGGAATTCTTTGACGACGTTGAGCAGGTACGCAACGGCGTACGCGGCTTTCTGCTGAAGCAGGGTTTCGACCCTGTCGTCGCGGAGGGCATTATCGGAACCGGCCTGCCGAGGGTGCGTCTGATCTACGAAATGCTCGGCATAGATTACACCGCGATCGACGTTGACGGCGCTTTCGGATCGACCTTCTTCGACCTCAACACCTACACAACGCCCAAGGACTGGATGGGCACCTTCGACTTCATCAATGACGAGGGCACAATCGAGCACCTGGTGAATCCGATCAACTGCTTCCATGTCGCGCACGACATGGCAAAGGTCGGTGGCGTCATCCGCCACAGCTTCCCCTTGATCGGCTGGCGGGAACACGGCTTCTTCTATCCGACCGCCAAATTCTGCGCGTACCTCGTCGGCGACAATGGATACGAGCTCCTGCAGGCTGAAGCGAGAGCACTAGCCCCACGCCGTTTGAAGATCCCTTCTTCAAGATGATGAAGGGCCAGGAGACCCCGGCCGTCACCAACCTCTGGGCACGCCTGACCTATCGCAAGGTGCGCGATCAAACCTTTGTCATCCCGGTCGATCATGTCGGTGGCCTGTCGGCAGACGACGCCAAGCGGCGCTTACGGGAACACTACGACAGAACGGCCGGCAATCGGCTCTAGCCATCTCATTCTGATCCAGACATTTGCTGAAATCATATGCACGCCGTCGAAATGGATCGGCGTGCGCGACTTGACGTGCCGATGGACACAGTCGACTTCGACGTGCACCGCGATCCCAAGGGGGCGTACTCGAGAAAACCTGCCGGCGCCTGCCCCTCGGCGATGCCAATGGCTTGTGCATGGATGACTTGTATAATGCGCGCCGGCGGGCGACTGTCCCTCCGAGCCGTACTGAACAAGCCGTCCCGTCCTTGGTCTTCGCTGTCCCCACCTCCACCCGCCGTTCGGCAGTCCCAGGCCTCCTGTTCGACCTCGCCCTCGTGGTGCTGGGCGGCGGCGCTCTGCTGATCGCCATCGTCCTGTGGTTCGACAACGCCCAGGGCGGATTGACCGGCAACGGGCTCTTCAAGAGCCTGGAGCTCAAGCCCTGGGTGGTCGATCCGGCCAAGGCGCCGCTCTACCCCTCGAACTACCTGTTCTATCCCCTGTACGGCGTACTCTGCCGTCTGCTCGACGTCCTGGGCGTGTTCGCGGGCGATCCGCGCCGGCAGATGACCATCCTCAATGCCGCGAGCTGCGCGCTCAGCCTGGGGGTGGTCTATCTGCTGATCCGCGCCCTGACCGCCGATCGGCTGGTAGCGCTGCTGGCCGCGCTATTCCATCTTGCCTCCAGCTTCGTGATGTTCCTCGCCATCATCAACGAGGACATCATGCCGAGCTACACGGTGCTGCTGTCCGCCATGGCGCTGGGCGCCATCTGGCTCGCCAAGCCGACGGCGCCGCGGGTGTTGGCGGTGTCGGTGCTGTTCTCGCTCGCGTGGCTGATGGAATGGCGGCTGATGTTCCCCACCCTGCCCGCCATGCTGGTGGCGCTGTGGGTGTGCGAAAAACGCCTGACCTGGCGGTTCGCCTGGATGGCGCTGTTCCTCGTCGGCGTGGTGGCGACGGCCGCCGTGGTGGCCTGGGCCTGGCACGGCCACCCAGGCGCCGTCGGTCCGATCGACCTGATCTGGACCGGCAAGGCGGTGCGTTCGGTCTGGGCGGGCTTCACCTGGGCCAAGGTCGGCTACATGTGGGACGGCATGGTGGCCTATCTGCTGGGTGCGGGCGTGGCAGCGATCCCGGGCATCCCGGGCTGGGACATCTGGCGCTGGGTCGCCACCGTCTGGATGCTCGCGATAGCCTTCTTCGCCCTGCCCTTCCTGTGGCGCCACTGGGACGATCCGCGCTCACGCGCCCTGTCGGCGATCTTCGGCGTCACCTTCGTGGCCGGCGAGGTCTTCAACCTCTATTCCCAGCCGCAGGACCCGCAGATGCAGATCAACGTCATGGCCTGGCTCACGATCGGCTGGGCGGTGGTGCTGGTCGCGGTGCGCGAGCGCCGCCGTTATGGCCGGCGCGGACTGGCGGCAATGGCCGGCCTCACGGTGGCGCTGTTCGCCTACAATGTCTGGAGTATCGCGCCGCTGCGCGGCCTGGACAGCGCCTGGGAAGGCGCCATCCAGCGCATGGAAAGTGAAGGCAATCCCGACCGCACCGTCTGGCTGATGCACGACTTCGACTGGGCCATGGTCTACGGCTCGCTGTACTGGGGCATCAACGACCCCGGCACGGAGAAGCTCGGCCCCGCGCCGCAGAAGGAGCCGCGCTTCAAGTGGATCGGCTTCACCGGCCAAGTGCTGCGCCATCCCGAGTGGACCGACCACGAACTCGTCCAAGACCTGCGCGGGCAGATCGACCGCGCGCTGGACCTGGGCTACGACGTGCTGGTGATCCGGCTTTGGGACATGGATCCCTATCAGCTCGAGGTCGCGACCGGCATGGTGGCGAGCAGCGCCCGCATCCAGGCGCTGCGCCGCATGATGCGCGATGACTATGTCGCCACCCAGGCCTTCATCGATCCGGTGGTGGGAGCGGTCGACCGGTTGAAGAAGAAGCCCGGGCGCTAGCATGTCAGGCGACGCGCTCGTCGTCGTCGATATGCAGGCTGGCCTGCTCGACGGCCTGCCGAAGCACGACCTGAAGGGCGTCATCCAACGCATCAATGCCGCGGCATCATTCGTGCGCGCGCAAAGCGGCAAGGTCGTGTGGATCAGGCATTGCGGCAAGGCCGGCGACGGCTTTGCGCCGCATGAGCCCGGCTGGGCGTTCCTGCCGGACCTCGATCGCCAGCCCGAGGACCTCGTCGTCGAGAAGACGTTGAACGACTCCTTCGCCGGAACGGCGTTGCACGACGCGCTGCAACGCCTGGCGGTAGATCGCGTCGTCATCGCGGGCTGGGCCACGGACTCCTGCGTCGACAGCACTGAGGTCCGCCGTGTCGCGCGACTACCACGTGGTGGCCATCAGCGACGCCCATACGCTGAGCGACCGGCCGCATCTCGACGCGCCCACCGTCATCCGGCATCACAACTGGGTCTGGAGCGACCTTCTGACCAACCGCTCGATCCGCGTCGTGACGACGGATGAGTTGCTGACCGAACACCAGCGGTAGCTGTGCTGGGGGCGCGCCACTCCAGTGGCGCGTCATGAGCGGCAGGCAACACGACAACCTCACCCTTGTAAGTCATCGCGATCGGGTCGGGTTA
>JAEZHS010000549.1 GCA_023436825.1 Pseudomonadota bacterium
AGCGCCTCAAAGAGGGCAAGGCCTGCGTCAACGCATGGCTCGCCATCCCCAGCGGCTTTTCGGCCGAGACCATGGCGCAGTGCGGCTGGGACAGCGTCACCGTCGACATGCAGCACGGCGTGCAGGACTACCATTCGATGGTCGCCTGCTTCCAGGCGATGGACAAGCATCCGGTGACGCCGCTGGTGCGCGTGCCGTGGAACGAGCCCGGCATCGTCGGCAAGGTGCTGGACGGCGGCGCCTGGGGCGTGATCTGCCCGATGGTCAACAACGTCGCCGAGGCCAAGGCGCTGGTCTCCTATGCGCTCTATCCGCCCAAGGGCAAACGCAGCAACGGCCCGATCCGCGCCGGCGCCTACGGCTCGGCGACGCCTTACCAGGCGACGGCCAACGACGAGGTCCTGATCATCCCGATGATCGAGACCCAGGAGGCGATCGACAACATCGACGCCATCTGCGAGGTCCCGGGCATCAGCGGCATCTATGTCGGTCCCAGCGACCTCGGCCTGTCGCTCGGCCTGGTGCCCAAGCTCGATCGCGAGGAGCCGCAGGTCCTGAAAATCTACGAGAAGCTCGTCACCGCCGTGAAGAAGCGCGGCCTGTTCGCCGGCATCCACAACGGAACCGCGAGCTACGCCGCCCGCGCGATCGGCATGGGCTTCCAGTTCGTCACCATCGCCAACGATTCCGGCCTGATGGCCATGGCCGCGCGCACCGCGGTCGCCCAGACCCGCAAGGAAGCGGGCGCCATCGCCGACAAGTAACGGCGTGCGGCTCACCAACGTCACGCTGCCCGACGGCAGCAAGCACGACATCGAGGTTTTGGGAGGGCGGATCGCCGCCCTCCTCCCGGCCTCGGGCATCGGCGCCCTCGAGGGCGACCTCGACCTAAAGGGCGCGCTCGTCCTGCCGCCGCTGGTCGACGGCCACATCCATCTCGACAAGACGCTGCTCGGCCTGCCCTGGGTGCCCAACCAGGCGACCGGCAACCAGGTCGCCGATCGCATCGAGGCCGAACGCAAGGTACGCGCGGCACGCACCGTTCCCGAATCGGAGACCGGCGCCAACCTGGTCCGTCAGGTCATGGCCAGCGGCACGCTGCACATGCGCAGCCACGTCGACATCGACAATCAACTCGGCCTGAAAAACCTGCGCGAGATCCTGAAGGTGCGCGAGCGCTTCGCAGGCCTCGTCACCATCCAGATCGTGGCCTTCCCCCAAAGCGGCATTTTGCGCTCGCCGGGCACGGCCGACCTTTTGGCGGCGGCCATGGCCGAAGGCGCCGATCTTCTGGGCGGCCTCGATCCGGTCGGCATCGACGGCGATCTCGACGGCCACCTCGATCCGATCTTCGCCATCGCCGAGCAGCGTGGCGCCGGCATCGACATCCATCTGCATGACGGCGGCGAGGGCGGTCTGGCCCAGATCGAGGCAATCGCCCGACGCACCAAGGCAGCGGGCCTGCAAGGCAAGGTCGCGATCAGCCACGCCTTTGCCCTGGGTTCGGTGCCGGCCGTGTCGGCCGCGCGGACGGCCGACCTTCTGGCCGAGACCGGCGTCGCGATCATGAGCCACGGCCCGGGCGGCGCCGCCATCCCTCCCCTGAAACTCCTGCGTGAGCATGGCGTAAAGGTCTTCGGCGGCTCCGACAACATCCGCGATGCCTGGTCGCCCTTCGGCAACGGCGACATGCTCGAACGGGCCATGATGATCGGCTATCGGGCCAACTTCCGGCACGACGAGGAATTGGCGCTGGCCTTCGACATGGTGACCAGGTCGGCCGCGGAGGTGCTGGGCATCGAAGGCTACGGCGTCGTCACTGGCGGCCCGGCCGACTTCGTTGTCGTCGAGGCGGGCTCACTCGCCGAGGCGGTGGCCACCCGGCCACGGCGCAAGCTCGTCGTCAAAGCCGGTCGCATTGTCGCCCAGGATGGCGTACTGGTCTCGCCCTGACGCGGGGCGATGCATTTTGACCAACTTCCCGTCATCCGACGGGCCGACGAACCGATGGCCGCTGCTTCGCTGGTTCATCTCGTCCGGCACCCTGGGCGTACCACAGGCGGCAGGACCCGTCGCATTCTCGCTAGTCGCCTTGAGCCTGACGAACGACAGCAGCGGTGGCGCCGCCATGATGCTGGCAATGACGATCGCCCAGGTGGGCGGCGCCATCCCGATTGCTCGCCTCGGCAAGGGCCTGCCTTTGGCAATGTTCCTGAGGCTGTTGGTGGCCATGCGCACGGTGGCCCTGTTTTCGATTGGGGTATGCGCGGCAAATGACGCGTCGTTTACCTGGCTCATCGTGCTTGCCGCGGTCGCCGGATTGGTCAACGGCGCTGCCTCAGGGTATCTGCGCGCCGTGCTCAACCACTTGGCGCCTGCTTCCCGGTTGCCACGTACCCTCGGTATCGCGGCCACGCTCAACGAGGCGACCTTTGTGTTGGCTCCGGTAGCGGCTTCAGGCCTGGGCTCCGTCTCACCGGCTCTTGCCGTCTTTGTGCTCGCAGCCGTAGGCGCTGTTCCGGCATTGCTGGTGCCGAACACGGGCTCAACCCACATCGACGGCGTGCGTGGCGCCAGAAGCTCGGTTCTCAGCCCTCCCATCCTGCTATGGCTCACATGCGCCGCGGCAGGAGGTGCCGCCGTTGCGGCCATCGAGATCGGAGCCGTCGCGCTGGCTTTGAACTTCGGCTACGAACCGACCCTGGCAATCGTGTTCACGGTTCCCCTGTGCCTGGCGTCGGTCGCTGGCGGCATATGGGTCAGCGTGCGGAACCGCATGGCAACGCGCAGGGCCGTGCTTGCCCAACTCCTTCTCATGACGCTGGGATCGGCTCTCGCGGCGCTCAACTTATCGGTTGCCGCGACCGTTGTCGCAACGGTCCTCATAGGGTCGGTTCTGGCCCCCTTGGCGACGTATTACTCGCTGATCCTCGACACGCTTGCACCGCCACAGCGACGACCGGAAGTGTTTGCCCTGCTGCGCACCGCAAACGCAGCAGGTGTCATCTTCGCAAGCGCCGTGCTGACCGTCGTTTCGCTGTCGGTGACAATGATCGTCGTCACCGGCCTGATGGTTGCGGCTACCTTTGCGGTCGCAATTGCGCCAGCCAGACGATAGCCGGGTGACGAGGATTTGACACGTGATCGCTCTTCGTGATGGAGATCGACCATGGCGACGCGTCAGGCCGTGCTCGGAATGGAGCGGGCTTCCTTCTTCTACGGCTCGGCCGCGGTGTTCCGCGGCATCACCTTCCTGCTCGACGGTGCGCGTACCGGCCTGGTCGGCGAGAACGGTACCGGCAAGTCGACCCTGCTGAAGTGCCTCAGCGGCGAGCTCGAGTTGAACGGCGGCAAGGTGATCCGCTCGCGTGGGCTCAGGACCGGCAGCGTGCCGCAGGACGTGCCGGCGGGCCTGTCCGGGCTGCCGGTGCGCGACGTGCTGCAGCGCTCCCTCGTCAAGGTCGGCCTGGACGACGACTGGTGGCGCATCGATGTGCTGCTGGACGAGATCGGAGTCGAGCCGGGGATCCTCGACAAGCCGTTCGGCACGCTGTCGGGCGGCTGGCAGCGCCTGCTGCTGATCGCGGCGGCGGCGCGGCTCGAGGAGCCGGACATCCTGATCCTCGACGAGCCGACCAACCATCTCGACCTCGCCAACATCAACACGCTGGAGCGCTGGCTCACGGTCGACTTCCCCGTGCCCATGCTGATCGTGAGCCACGACCGCGAGTTCCTGAACCGCGTCACCGACCGCACACTCTTCCTGCGCAGCGACGGCATGCACGCCTTCAAGGCCAGCTTCGCCCTGGCGCGTGAGGAGCTGCTGCGTCGCGACGCCGCCGCGGCCGCACGCGCCCAGCTAGAGGAGAAGGAGATTCGCCGCCTGGAGCAGGCCGCAGCGCGCTACAAGGTATGGGCGGTCAAGAACCCCGACCTCAACAAGCGCAAGGCTGCCCTCGAGACGCGCATCGCCCGCATCGAGAAGGACCGCACGCAGGCCTATGTCGCGCGCGAGCGGCGGCTCGAACTGGCCGATGGCGACATCGACGCCAAGGTGGCGCTGCGCATCGCCGGCCTCGACGTCCTGGCGCCGGGCAGCGAGCGCAAGCTTTTGGCCATCGATCGCCTCGCCATCGCTGCCGGTGACCGAATCGCGCTGCTGGGCGTCAACGGCGCCGGCAAGTCGACGCTCTTGTCGGCGCTGGCCCGGGCCTTCGACCCCGAGCTCGAGCACTACGACAGCCTGTCGCCGGTGCGCTTCAACCCGGCCTGCCGGCTGGTCTACTTCGACCAGACCATGCGCGACCTGCCGCTCATGACCTCGATCCTCGACTACGTGCTGGAGGCGCCGGGGATCAACGAGAAGGACGCGATCCGCCAGCTCGCCGGCGCGGGCTTCCCGTTCCGCAAGATCGGCGAACCGATCGATATCCTGAGCCACGGTGAGCGCGCCCGCCTGGTGTTCCTCAAGATGAAGCTGCTGCGTCCCAACATGTACCTGCTGGACGAGCCGACCAATCATCTCGACATCGAGGGCCAGGAGGCGCTCGAGGCCGAGCTCGACCAGAGCGACGTGTCGTGCCTGTTCGTCAGCCACGACCGCTACTTCACCCGCAGCGTCGCCAACCGCTTCCTGGAAATCCGCAAGGGCCGGCTGGTCGAGATCGACGATGCCGAGACCTTCTTCGAGCAGTCGCAGTAGACTAAGGTCCCTTGTCACCCCGAGCGACGCGAGGGGCCTTTAAGCAACAGCAAAGGTCCCTCGCTGCGCTCGGGATGACAGTTTTCAGCTCGTCAGGAATCACGCGTCATGGACCTTCCCCTGGACGACCACCTCAGCATCGGCGTGCAAACCCTCCACCGGCGCACGGAACCCGCCGAGGGTCCGTGGCTGCCGACCATCGACGAGATGGCCGACCTGGTCGGCCTGGTCGACCGTTGCGGCTACGATTCGATGTGGGTCGGCGATCACGTGGCCTTCACCATCGCGATCTTCGACCCGCTGATGCAGCTCGCCCAGGCCGCCGTGGTCAGCCGGCGCCTGATCTTCGGCACGGACGTCTACCTGCTGCCCTTGCGCCATCCGACACCGGTGGCCAAGCAGGTCTCGACGCTCGATCATCTGACCGAGGGCCGCTTCGTGTTCGGCGTCGGCGTCGGCGGCGAGTTCCCCAAGGAGTACGAGGCCTGCGGCGTGCCCCTCAACGAGCGCGGCGCCCGGCTGAGCGAGAGCCTCACGGTCATGCGCAAGCTGTGGACCGGCGAGCCGGTGTCGCATGCCGGCAAGTTCTTCAATTTCGAAGGCGTGAAGATGCAGCCGCCCCCGCGCCAGCCGGGCGGCCCGCCGATCTGGTGCGGCGGCCGCGCCGATCCGGCATTGCGCCGCATCGGACGCATGACCGACGGCTGGATGTCCTACGTCGTCACGCCCGACATGTACCGCCAGGGCCTCGAGAAGATCGCGACGGCGGCCAGCGAGGCCGGCCGCACCTTCGATCGCGGCTTTGGCACCGCCCATCTCCTGTTCACGCGCATCGACGATACCTACGAAAAGGCGCTCGATGCGGCGACGGTGTCGCTCAGCCAGCGCTACGCCATGGATTTCCGCAAGGCCGCGCAGCGCTACTGTGCGCTGGGCACGCCGCAGGACGTCGTCGAGACGATCTTCAAGTTCCAGCAGGCCGGCGTGCGCCACCTCATCCTCGACTTCGTCGGCCCCTACGAGGAGCGCGACCAGCAGATCGAGCGCTTCGCCGCCGACGCGATGCCCTTGCTGGCTGGCTTGCGTCGGGTGCGGGCTTGACGGCCTCGGCCGTCACCTGCCGTCACTCACTGAGGCGAATTCGAAGTCGAGCAGCTCGAGCCTGTTGCGTGGATCGCCCTGATATGGACCTCGATCGAAGTCCCTCGGCGTCAGGCCGATTTTCAGTTCCGCTCCAGGGCTGGCCAGTTTCAGCCTTGCGGTACAACGGAAGATACCGTCCGGCAGCGCCTCGATCTCCGAGTCCAGCACGCCGATCGTGCGCCGGGAAGACTGCGCCGATGGATTGCACTGGACCGCAGGATAGATCACCGGCGCGGCGAGCGACTGGACTCGAGATACAGCTGGCGCGGGCCGGTAATGCGGAAGGTCGCCGAGGCCTGGTATGTTCCCTCCGGGAGAGGCGACAAGACGGTCTTTAGGTAGTGCCGACCGTCGGCGGCCGTTTCGCCCGCGACGACACCGGTGCCGCGCGCCGGCGCGGCCAGGAGCATCCCTTCGACCGACCAGTCCGGCGCCGCGAAGCTGCCGCCGCGCGACAGGGTAGCCAGCCTTGCCGGCGGCGTCGCCGGCGGTTCCGTGAACGAGATATCGAGCGCCGCGGCGACAGCGCGTCCGACGCGGCGGGAGGCGGCATCCTCGTGCCCGGTCCTGAGGTGATCGGGCGTCACGAACCACTGTCTGGGCCACGCCTCCAACAGCCTCTCGTCCGGCACCACCAGATTGGGATAGTCGGCCTTGACGGCCGCGATCTCGGCCTTGAGCGCCGACAGGAAGGGCTCGGAGGCGCTACGGCAAGGAAACGGCTGGAACAGCAGGATCAGCTTCGCGCCATGGCGGGCCGCGAGGGCCGCAAGTCGTCGCAGCTGAATGTCGGTGGGCGTTCTCGGAATGCCGAAGGCGTCGCGCACGAAATCCTTTTCGTTGCGTTCGCGATATCCGACGTCCGTTGGCCCGCACAGGCGCGCCAGCGGCTCGGCCTGCTTGTCCGGCGTGTAATTCACGTCGTTCTCGGGCTGCCATCCTCGCGAGGCCTGCAAACCGCTCGTCAACTCCGGCCAATAGGAGTCGAGCGCCTGCATCCCGCGCTGGAAGAAGGCGCCGCCCAGCGTGTAGACCGGTGGAACGATGTCCTGCCGGGCCGCCAGGGTGCCCGGAGTCGTGAAGGACGCGAGCTCCCCGAAGGCACTGCGCAGCCGATCCTCGCCGCCGACGAAGGCCGCCTCTTCGGGCCCCACGCTGCGTGGCGTGTTGAACAGGCTGGTGTAGACGACCACGGCCTTGATCGACGGTACGTGGCGGAGCGCAAAATCGGCTATCGTGTAGTAGCCATCGAAGCCGGTATTGGCGCAGCAGCTCAGGTTCTCGTAGGTAAGGCCCCCCAGGTACTTGTCGACGATGCCCGGAACGACGCCATGAAATCCCGAGCTGTCGCCGACCTGTATGACGTCCGGTCGATCGCGCAGCGCACCGAGCAGCTTCTCGTGAATAACGATCTTGTGGAACAGCTCGACGGAGTTGAAGTTCCAGTTCAGGTAGCCGGAGCTTTCGACGGGCGAGGACGGCGCCAGCGCGGCATAGCCGACCTCCACGGTTCCGATGATCGCCAGCGCGGCGCCCAGGGCCTTGAAACCGGAAATATATGAATTCATTCTGCGACCTCGCGGCCCGCAGATTCCGTCACCATCCTATCGAAAGACATCCAAGACGACCTGCATGGTTGGGCCCGCTGACCGCACTGCAGCTGTCGCGACACTAAACGTCTGCTGCGGAAAGCCAATAGCACTTTTGACCCGGCAGCGATTGCGCCGCGCAACGCTCGGCGGCGGCGACGGTTGCGTCGCCCTGAGGCGGCGTTCCCAGCTTTGCCACATCCTGCCGCAGGCACCGCCACGAGTTGCCGGCGTTGATTGCGGCACAGTGGAAAGGAGGATCACATGCCGCTGTTCTTTCTTATCGCCATTGGTGCCGGCGCGCTCACTCTCGGTGCGACGGCGATCGACCCGGCCGCCGACGTGCGCCATCAGAATACCGCGCAGGTCCAGACGACCGGCTACCAGACCTACGCGAGCTATGAGGACTGCGTGAGGGCCATGGCGCAGCAGAACCTGCCGGCCTCGTACTGCCAGCAGCGGTAACTTTCTGCTTTCGAGCGGGGACCCTGACTCGCAGGGTCTCCGCTCATCAGCCCACGATTTCGCCCCTGAACGCCCAGCGCGTCATGCGCTTCTCGACCAGGGCGCAGATCGCGTACATCAGTACGCCCATGATGGCGATGGCGAACAGGCCGGCGAAGGTCGTCGGCGCATCGTTGCGCGCGCCAGCCGACAACATCAAAAAGCCGATCCCGTTGTTGCCGCCGACCGTCTCGGAGATCACCGAGCCGATGAAGGCGAGCGTGATCGCGACTTTCAGGCTGGCGAAAAGATAGGGCATGGCGCGCGGGATGCCGACCTTGGTGAGAATCTCGGTGCGCGTGGCGCCGAGGCTTCTGAGCACGTCGCGCATCTCGGGCTCGATGGTGGCGAGGCCCGTGGCGACGTTCACGACGATGGGGAAGAAGCTGATGACGAAGGCGGTGATGACCGCCGGCAGCGCGCCCACGCCCACCCAGATCATCAGGATCGGCACCAGCGCCACCTTGGGGATGGCGTTGAAGGCGATCAGCAGCGGATACAGCCCGGAATAGATGAAGGGCGAGGCGCCGATCGCCAGGCCGAGCAGCAGGCCGCCCGCGATCGCCAGCAGGAAGCCCACGACCGTCGTCCACAGCGTGTCCCAGCAATAGGCCATCAGGATGTCGAAGCGGGCCACGAACACCGAGAAGATCTTGGTCGGCTTGGGCAGCAGGATCTCGGGAATGTCGAAGACGATGCAGGCAACTTCCCAGACGACCAGCAGGATGGCCGTCGCCAGCCATGGCATGGCGATGCGCAGGGCCTCGCGACGGACGTCGGTCATGCGTGCTCCTGCGAGATGCGATCGCGCAGCTCGTGCACGATGTCGACGAAAAGCGGCTCGAAGGTCGTGGCGAGCGAGCGCGGCCGCGGGATGTCGATCCTGCGGGTGAGCACGATGCGGCCCGGCCGTTTGCTCATGACGTAGACGGTATCGGCGAGATAGACCGCCTCGCGCAAGTCGTGCGTCACCAGCACGCCGGTGAAGCGCTTTTCCAGCCACAGCGCCTGCATGACGCCCCACAGCTCCTCGCGGGTGAAGGCGTCCAGCGCGCCGAACGGCTCATCGAGCATCAGGAGCTCGGGCTCGTGGATCAGGGCGCGGCAGAGATTGGAACGCTGCTGCATACCGCCCGAGAGCTGCCAGGGATAGCGGCGCGCGAAGTCGGCGAGGCCCACCGTGTTCAAGAGCTTCATCGCCCGTTCTTCGTACTCGGCGCGGTGCGTGCGGAAGCGGCGCTTGTGCGGCTCGACCACCTCCATGGGCAGCAGGATGTTGTCCATCGTCGTGCGCCAGGGCATCAGCGTCGGATTCTGGAAGGCCATGCCGACGCCCTTGATCGGCCCGGTGACCTTCTCACCCGCCACCCGCACTTCACCGGACGAGGCGGGCAGGAGGCCGGTGACCAGCTTCATGATGGTCGACTTGCCACAGCCCGACGGCCCGACCACGGCAATGAACTCGCCCTTGTCGATGCTCAACGTCGCATCGGCAAGGGCGAGCGTCGTTTCCTTGCCCAGGCGATAGGTGAGACTGACGCCTTTGAGATCGACGAAGGCCATCGCGATCTATCGATTCAAGCTCCTCTCCCCCATTAGGGGGAGAGGTAGGAAGAGGGGGTTATGCATGGCCTTCGATGCCCCCTCTCCTAACCTCTTCACTTCACGACCATGCGGTCCGCCTTGGACGGCAGGTACTTGTTGGTGAAGACCTTGTCGACCGGCGGCGCAGCCGGCAGGCCGAACGCCTCCGACACCAGCTTGACCGACTTCGCGAAACGCTCGGGCTGAACGTCGCCCATGCCGTTGGCCTTGACGTAAGGCGTCAGGATATTGGTCTGCAGCGAGATCTGCAGGCGCTCCAGCTCCAGCGCCTCGTCGATCAGCGGATCGCGCTTCTTGGCCGCCGCGATGCCGAGCTTGTTGTCGGCGATGACGTCCCGCCAACCCTTGAGCGTGGCGTTGATGAAGCCCTTCACCGCCTTCTCGTTGCCCGCGATCTCCGGCGAGACCACGATGCCGTTGCCGTAGACGTCCATGCCGAAGTCGACGTAGCGCATGGCGACGATGTCGTCGAACTTCACGCCGCGCGCCTTGAGGTCGAGCATCGACGAGAAATAGTGGCCCGAGATGAAGTCGACCGAGCCTTGCACCAGGCTCTGCTCGCGCAGCTGCGGCGTCAGGTTGACGTGTTCCCACCTGGTGATGCCGTTCAGCTTGGCGAAGGCCGGGAACAGCCGGAAGCTCGCGTCGAACACCGGCGCGCCGAGCTTCTTGCCTTCGAGATCCTTGGGCACCTTGATGCCGCTCTTCTTCAGGGCATAGACGCCGAACGGCGCGAAGTCGTAGGCCATGAACACGCAGAGCACTTCCTTGCCCGGGTTCTTGGCGTTGTATTCGATGGTCGAGTTTACGTCGGCGAAGCCGATCTGGTAGGCGCCGGTGGCGACGCGCTGCACGGCGCCGGCCGAGCCCTGGCCCGGATCCATCGTGACGTCGAGGCCTTCGGCCTTGTAGTAGCCCTTCTCCAGCGCCACCAGGAACGGCGAGGTCGGCCCTTGGAACACCCAGTCCAGCGTGAACTTGATCGGCGTCTGCGCATTGGCGGGCATGCTGCCCAGCGCCAGGGCGGCGACCGCGCCGCCCAGCCATTTGCCGAATTTGCTCATGTCTTCTGCCCCTCTGGTTCCCCGTCCGCCGACTCTTAGGCGGACAAAACACATCCGCCAAGGGGATATCAGGCAGATTCTATGCCAGCCGGTACCAGAGCTTAGCCGATGCCCAGCATCCCGCCGATCAGGCGAAAGACATGCACTTTCGTCCAGATGTCTGCCGGGGCGAAGCTCGGGCGCGCCTGCACGGCACGCCAGTAGCGCGCCAGCGCCGGCCGTTTCCGAAGCTCGACGCCCAGGCCGACAAATTCCATGCGGGCGAGGAACACGGTCCAGACCACGTCGGCGGCGCCATAGGCGGGCGGCACGATCACGCCACGGCCATCGTGAAGCGCCTGCTCCAGCCGGTCCATGAAGCCGATCGCTTCGGCGCGGCGCTTCTGTGCCAGCTGCACGACAGAAGCAGGATCGAAGGTGCGGACGCGCTCGGCGAAGACCGCGGCGCGCTCCTCATAGGTCTTGGCAAGGTCGGGGGTCTGAGCGGCACGCTCGAGGAGGCGGCGACGGATGGACTCGAGCCGCTTGGGAATCATGATCCGGGCCAGGGGATTGCGGGCAAGGAGCCCGCCGAAGGTCAGTTCCTCGATCGGATAACCATAGTGAAGGTCGAGCCAGGCCTTCGTGTCGCCATCGAGCGTGGCTTCGCCGACCCCCAGCGCGTACTCCGCGATGTCCCGGCTCTGGTCGAGAACGCGGTCCGGCAGCACCAACGTCGGCACGGTCATGTTGGGATTGAGCCGTACATAGTCCGGCCGCTGCTGGGCCATCCTGAGGTGAATATCGACCACGACCGGCTCGTAGGCGACCCCGCCTTCGATGAGCGCGAGCCGCGCGATCATCGAATAGTAGGAAGACCGCGCGTGATAGAGGCGCGGCCTCGCGCCGGACAGTTTGGCAGGTTCCACCATACGCGATCATCGCTTGGACGGAGCAAGGATGCAAAGGCGAGCTCGACTCAGGTCGCCTCGATGCCGGCCTGCTGGGTCGCTACGAGGCGGGCGAAGGCGCCGCCCCGACCGATCAGCTCCCTGTAGCTGCCCTGCTCGACCACGCGGCCGTGCTCGAACACCACGACGAGGTCGGCGTCGCGGATGGTCGACAGGCGATGGGCGATGATGAAGGTCGTGCGGCCCGCCATCAGCGTCTTGAGCGCCTTCTGGATGCGCGCCTCGGTCACCGAATCGAGCGCGCTGGTGGCCTCATCGAGGATCAGGATCGGCGGGTTCTTGAGCAAGGCGCGGGCGATCGCCAGGCGCTGGCGCTCGCCGCCCGACAGCGTCGTGCCGCGCTCACCCACCATGGTGTCGTAACCGTTGGGCTGGCGCTGGATGAAGTCATGCGCCTCGGCGAGCTTCGCCGCCTCCTCGAGCTCGGCCTCGGTGGCGTCCGGTTTGCCGATGCGCAAATTGTCGCCGATCGTGCGGTAGAACATCGTGCTGTCCTGGAACACCACCCCGATGTTGCGACGCAGGGATTCCAGCTTGATGTCGCGATGGTCGATGCCGTCGATGCGGATGACGCCGGACTGGGCGTCCCACATGCGATGCAGCAGCGACAAGGCCGTGCTCTTGCCCGCGCCGGTGGGGCCGACGAAGGCGACGGTGGTGCCGGCCGGCACCTTCAGCGAGAAATGCACGAGCGCCGGCCGCTTGCCGTCGTAGGAGAAGTTAATGTCGTCGAACTCGACGTCTCCCCGGGCGCGGCCAATGTCCTTGCCGTGCGGGTTGTCGGGGACGGTGGACTGCGAATCGAGCACGCGGAAGAAATCGGCCAGCGCCGGCATCTGGAAGAAGATGCGGCTGACGAAGCCCGAGGCCTGGTCCATGCGGCTGATCAGCAGGGTGGCGAAGCCCATGAAGCTCACGATTTCGCCGACGCTCGCCTCGCCCCGCGTATAGAGCCAGGTGCCCAGAACGAAGATCAGGATGACCGTGATCGTCGACGCGGCGCGGGTCAGCACCGACAGCAGCGCCCACCAGTTCAGCACCGGATACTGCGCCGCCAGCGTCTCGCGGATGATGCGATGGAGCTCGCCGGTCTCGGCGCGCAGGCGCACGAAGCTCTGGATGAGATGGATGTTGCCCAGCGCGTCGCCCGCCCGGCTGGCGAGCTCGCTGTGGCGGTCCTCGACCTGCTGCTGCAGGCGGTCGGTACGGCCCACCACCCAGGCATTGGCGATGGCGAAGAACAGGATCAGCACGATCAGCAGCAGGCCCAACCGCCAGTTCATGAACAGGCTGAGCGGCAGCATGATGAAGAGGGCCACGAAGGTCGCGAGGTTCTCGCGAAAGAACGAGAGCCAGATGCCGAACAGATGGTCGACGCCCGTCAGCATGACCTTCAGCAGCCGGCCGGAATGCTGGGCGTGATGGAAGGCGAAGGGCAGCACCAGCACGTGCTCGAAAAAGGTCGCCATTGCGCCCAATCGGCGGCGATGGGCCATGCGATCGGCCTGCAGCGAAACGATGATGTTGGCGAGGATGCCGCCCAGTCCCACTGCCGCCCACAGGACCAGGAGCTGGCGCGCCTCGCTCCACAACACGTCGACCGGCTTGTCGCGTGCCGAGCTCAGAAGGTCGACGACCCTGCCGAATAGCACCGGCTCGTAGAACTGCAGCGCCGCCACCGCGACGTTGGCCAGCGCCAAGGTGATCGCAAGCTTGCGCTCGGCGCGCAGCAGACCGATGACTCGACCGTAGACGCGGAAGAATTCCATGCAGCGCGCTCTATCACCCTGAGCGAAGCGAGGGGCCTTTCAGGCCACAGTAAAGGTCCCTCGCTACGCTCGGGATGACAGCGGGCCTCATCGGCTACGCACCGCGCGGCTCGAGGAAGCGCTCGACGGTGCGCACGAAGAAGCTGACGCCGAACGGGATCGCCATGTCGTTGAAGTCGTAGCGCGGGTTGTGCAGGCTGACGGCCTCCGGACCGCCGCCGTTGCCCAGCATCACCATGGCGCCCGGCACCTTCTCCAGCATGTAGGAGAAGTCCTCCGCGCCCATGCTGGGGCGGACCTTGTCGCTCACGGCATGATCGCCGCAGACGCCCGCCGCCACGTCGAGGGCGAAGCGCACGCGCTCCTCGTTGTTCACCGTCGGCGGATAGCCCGGCCGGTGCTCGACTTCGATCTGGACGCCGTGCATCTGCTCGGCGCCGCGGCAGATCTCGTCGATGCGGCGCTTCACCAGCTCGCGGTTGGCCGGCGTCGTGGTGCGGGTAGTGCCGCCGATATGCACGTCCGCCGGGATGACGTTGTAGGCCGAGCCCGCCTTGAAGAAGCCGACCGTGACCACGGTGGCGTCGAGCGGATCGATGTTGCGGGCAACGATGGTCTGCAGCGCCAGCACGACGTTGGCGCCGACCACCAGGGGATCGACGGCAAGATGCGGATGGGCGGCATGCCCGCCCTTGCCGGCGATGCGGATGTCCCAGCGGTCGGCCGCCGCCAGCAACGGGCCGGGCTTGGTGACGATATGGCCGAGCGGCACGCCGGGCTTGTTATGGATGGCGAAGACCGCGTCGCACGGGAACTTCTCGAACAGCCCGTCCTTGATCATCTCGCGCGCGCCGCCGCCGCCTTCCTCGGCCGGCTGGAAGATGAAGTGCACGGCGCCCTCGAAATCGCGCTTTTCGCTCAGCATCTTGGCCGCGCCCAGCAGCATGGCGGTATGGCCGTCGTGGCCGCAGGCATGCATCCGGCCGGCGTTCTGCGAGCGATGCTGGAAATCGTTGACCTCTTCCATCGGCAGCGCATCCATGTCGGCGCGAAGGCCAATGGATTTCAACGAGTTGCCCTTGCGCAGGGTTCCGATCACGCCGGTCTTGCCGAGCCCGCGCGTCACCTCGAGGCCCCACTCGGCGAGCTTGGCGGCGACGATGTCCGACGTCCGCGTCTCCTCATAGGCGAGCTCGGGATGGGCGTGGATATCGCGGCGGATGGCGGCAATCTCGCCCTGGATCTCGAGCGAACGCGGCAGAACAGGCATCGGGTACTCCGGTTGGAAGACCAATTGGAAGACGGGGCATCTTAGCCCAAAGTGGCGCCATGTTGTCTCTGCAGGAAGTCGAAGACGCCGCGCAAGTAGTCTACGCGGCCATGCCGCCGACGGCGCAATATGCCTGGCCGTTGCTTGCGCGACGCACGGGCTGCGAAGTCTGGGTGAAGCACGAGAACCACACGCCGATCGGCGCCTTCAAGGTGCGCGGCGGGCTGGTCTACATGGATCGGCTGAAGCACACGCAGCCTGACCTGAAGGGCGTCATCAGCGCGACCAGAGGCAATCACGGCCAGAGCATCGCCGTCGGCGCCGCCAAGGTCGGCATCGCCGCCACCATCGTCGTGCCGCAAGGCAACTCGGTGGAGAAGAACGCGGCTATGCGCGCCTTCGGCGCAGAGCTGGTCGAGGCCGGCCACGACTTCGACGCCGCCCGCGATGTCGCTCTGCGGCTGGCTGGCGAACGTAGGCTCGCGATGATCCCGTCCTTCCACCGCGACCTGGTGTGCGGCGTGGCTACCTATGCGCTGGAGCTGTTCCGCGGCGCGCCGGCGCTCGACACCGTCTATGTGCCGATCGGGCTCGGCTCGGGCATCTGCGGCGTAATCGCCATGCGCGACGCGCTCAGTCCTTCGACCAAGGTGGTGGGCGTGGTGTCGACCGAGGCACCGGCCTACGCGCTGTCGTTTGCCGCCGGCAAGGTCGTGCCGACCAACAGCGCCGACACCATGGCCGACGGCATGGCGGTGCGCGGGCCCGACGCCGAAGCGCTCGGCATCATCCGGAAGGGCGCCGATCGCATCGTGCAGGTGAGCGATGTCGAGATCGCCGCCGCCATGCGCGCCTACTACGAGGACACGCATCAGCTCACCGAAGGCGCGGGCGCAGCCGCCCTCGCCGCCCTGATGCAGGAACGCGACCGCATGGCCGGCAAACGGGTGGCGCTGGTGCTGAGCGGTGGAAACATCGATCGGCCGCTCTACTTGCGCCTGCTCGCAGATCGTGGTCCCGTCTAGGGCCTATGGAGATCGTTACCCTCCTCGTGGCGGCCCAGCTGGCGCAGGCGACTGTCGACCCGGCGGCTCGCTGCGTCCAGCTCGTTTCCTTCTACGACCGGTTTGGCGCCAGCCGCAGCAACAACTCGGACGGCCGTCGCAATCACACGCGCATCCGCGCGGAATTGTGCTGCCAGAGAGGAAATTACGAGAAGGGCATCGCCATCATGGAAGAGCTGTTGCGCAACAAGGCCTTCACCGTGCCGGCGCCGGCGCAGCCCCAGACGGTTCCGCCGTTGGAATCGCCCGAGTACGGCGTCTAACGACGCGCCTTGGCCTGTGCCTGAGGGATCGGCGCCCAAGCCAGGTCGGTCTTCACCGCCTGCATGATGAAGGACGAGCGCGTGCCGCGAACACCCGGCATGCGCAGCAGCGCCTTCAGCGCAAAGTCGCTGAAGCTCGCGAGGTCTGGCGCCAGTACATGCAGCAGGAAATCCATGTCACCGGTCACGGCATAGCAGGCCACGACCTCGGGCCGAGCGCGGATCTCCGCCTCGAAGGCTTCGACAATCTTCTCCGAGTGATCGTCGAGCGTCACCTGAACCAGCGCCTGCAGGCCGAGCCCCATCGCCGGCGGTGAGACCAGCGCAGCGTAGCGCGTGATCACCCCTTCTTCTTCGAGGCGCTTCACGCGGCGCTGGCAGGGCGTGGGCGACAGGCCGACGCGGTCGGCGAGGTCGACGATCGGCAGGCGGCCCTCGGCCTGCAAGGCGGCGACGATGCGTCTGTCTATGTCATCCAGCTCAATCATAGGGATTATCCCTAAATATTATCAATTTCTCAGATGTTATCGCCTTTCAGGACCTTCCGACAGGCCAACTTCGCCGGGATTCCCTACGGCCCTGCTTCCCATATTCACAACATGAACATCGCGCCTCTCGAGAACCTCCGCGGCAACTACGCCGGCATGGCGTCCGACTGGACGGTGCCGCAGCACGCCAGTGATTACTCCGACGAAGACCAGGCCGTGTGGCGCCTGCTGGTCGAGCGCCAGACCGCGCTCGCCAAGGCGCATGCGTGCGACGAGTTCGTCCAGGGTCTCGAGACGCTGGGCATCGGCGACACCATTCCCGACTTCGACGCCGTGAACGCGCGGCTGGAGAAGTTGACCGGCTGGCGCGTCGTCGGCGTGCCGGGCCTCATTCCCGACGCCGTGTTCTACGATCACCTGGCGCATCGGCGATTTCCGGTGACAGTATGGATCCGCACCCGCGCCGAGATCGACTATCTGGTCGAGCCCGACCTGTTCCACGATTTCTTCGGCCATGTGCCGCTGCTCAGTAACCTGGTGTTCGCCGACTATATGCAGATGTACGGCCGACGCGCGCTGGAGGCTGGCGCCAAGATCGATCTTCTGGCGCGCCTCTACTGGTACACCGTCGAATTCGGCCTGATCCGCACGCCTGCGGGCCTCAAGATCTACGGTGCGGGCATTCTCTCATCCGCCGCGGAAGTGAAGCACGCGATGTCGGGTGACGATGTCGAGCGGCTGCCTTTTGAAGCGGCCAGCGTCATGCGCCGGCCCTATCAAATCGACAAGCTGCAGGATACGTATTTCGTGCTGAACGATTTTCGCCAACTCTTCGAGGCAGCGCAAACACGCGTCGCCTGATCGAGCGATGACAGTTCCTATTTCACCAACACCAGACCATCAACGGCGACCACCCCCTCGCCCTCCCGCTTGACCAGAAGCGGATTGATCTCCGCTTCCGACACGCCGGCAAAGGCCTTGTGTGCCAGGGTCGAGAAATCGGCGATCGCCCTTGCCAGCGCCGGAACGTCGCCGCGCGGCAGGTTGCGATAGCCGCGGATGGTGGCGAACCCTTTTACCTCGTCGATCATCTGCCGCGCCTCGGCCTCGTCGACCGGCGCGAGGCGCGTCGCGGCGTCCTTGTAGATCTCCGCCAGCACGCCGCCCAGGCCAACGGTAACGGTCGGCCCGACCAGAGGATCGCGCCGGAAGCCTAGAATCACCTCGGCGAGCCCCCGCTCCATCTTCTGGACAAGGAAACCTTCGAGCCTGGCGTTCGGACTGTGCGCCTTCACGCGCTTTTCCATCTCGCGCGCGGCGAGAGCCGCGGTCTGGCCGTCGGGCAGGCCGAGCGCCACGCCACCAGCCTCGGTCTTGTGGGCGATATCGGGCGACAGGATCTTCAGCACCACCGGCGCCCCGATCTCCGCAACGGCCGCGACGACGCGCTTGGCGTCCGGGATGGCGAGGGTCTTGGCGAGCGGCACGCCGAGCGCGCCGAAGAAGTCGGCGGCGCGCCGCTCATCGAAGCCGTTGACGCGGCCGGCCTCGAGCGCGTCGAGCGCCTGGCGCGTCGGCTCGGCGAGCGCAGGGACTGGCTGCGGCACGGGCCGCAGCAGGCAGGCCGCCATGGCCTCCGCACAGGACTCGGGATGACGGAACGCCGGCACGCCGGCCGCGGTCAGCAGGGCCAGCGACTTCTCGGCCGACGGCGTCAGCGCCACCGCGAAGGGCTTTGCCGACTTCGCGAACTTCAGCAGCGGCTCGACGGCGAGCTCGGGATTGAACTGCGCCGAGGAGCCGACGACGAAGATCGCCGCGTCGTTGGCATCGTCGGCCAGCAGACGTTCGATCGTGCCGGACACGATCTCGGGCTTGGCGCCGGCCAGGGTGAGATCGATCAGCTTTCCCTCGCCCGCCGCGATGCCGAGCGGCTTCAGCCAGTCGACCAGCGCCTGCGGCGGGTCTGCGATGTCGAGGCCGGCCATCGCCATGTTGTCGACCACCATGGCCGCGCCGCCACCGGTCGTCGTGGCGACAGCCACGCGCTTGCCGCGCGCCGGCGGGCGATCGACCAGCAGTGCCGGCACGTCGACCAATGATTCGAACATCGACACGCGCACGATGCCATGACTGCGGCAGAAGGCGTCAAAGGTGGCGTCGGAGCCGGCGATGGCGCCGGTATGAGACTTGGCGAGCTCCTGGCCGATGTCGGAGCGGCCGAGCTTGTAGGCGATCACGGGCTTGCCGGCGGCATGCGCACGCCGCGCCGCGCGCGCCAGCCGCTCGCCGTCGCGCAGCGTCTCCATGAACAGCAGGATGGCGTTGGTCTTCGGATCGTCGACCATCATGTCGGCGATCTCGCCGACCGCGAGGTCGACCTCGTTGCCGACGGAGATGAGGCGCGAGAAGCCGATGCCGCGGGCATCGGCGCGCGACAGCAGCGCACCGATCAGGCTGCCGCTCTGGCTGACCAGGCTCCACGTGCCCACGCGCAGCCTCTCGACCGCGAAGGCTGCGTTGGCGGTCAGCGCCATCGCCGGATCGGTGCTGACCGTGCCGATGCTGTTGGGCCCGACCAGCCGCACGCCGGTCTCGCGCACGATGCGCGCGAGATCATCCTGCATCGAGGCGCCCGCCGCGCCGGCATCGGCGAAGCCGCCGGCCAGGATCGAGGCCACCTTCACGCCGCGCCGGCCGCACGCCGCCAGCGCATCGACCGCGGCCTTGCCGTTCAACAGGATGTAGGCGTGGTCGATCTCGCCGCTGACGGCATCGAGATCCTTGTAGGCCCTCTCGCCCAGGATTTCGGTCCGCGAGGGATTTATCGGCAGGATCTCGCCGGTGAAACCGTGCTTGCGCAGGAAACGCTGCGGCCGCGACGTCGTCTTGGTGACATCGGCGGAGGCGCCGATCAGCGCGATGCGGCGCGGTTCGAACAGCGAAGTGAACAGCTTGTCGGGGTGGCTCATGGCCCGAGTATACTCACGCCATGATCCCTCGCCGCACATTCATCGCCGCCTCAGTGGCGGCCATGTCCTTGCCTGCCCAGGCCCAAGCCTGGCCGAGCAAGCCCATCAAGCTCGTCGTGCCCTACGCGCCCGGCGGCACGACCGACGTCATCGCCCGCATGGTGGCCGAATATCTCGGGCAGCGGCTCGGGCAGAACATCATCGTCGACAACAAGCCCGGCAAGGGCGCGATGGTGGGCACCGCCCTGGTCGCCAAGGCGCCGCCCGACGGCTATACGCTGCTGATGTCGGTGATCTCGGGGCTGTCGATCTCGCCGACGCTCTACGGCGGCGCCGACTTCGACCCGATGGCCGACTTCATCCATATCTCGATCGCCTCGCGCAATCCCAGCGTTCTGGTCGTCAA
Organism: Pseudomonadota bacterium; assembly: GCA_023436825.1. The sequence goes on from JAEZHS010000549.1 coordinate 19,790, forward strand.
CCCCGGTTTCAAGGCAAAGACCTTCAAGGAATACATCGAGATCGCCAAGGCCGAGCCCGGCAAGCTCGCCTATGCGACGTCGGGCGCGGGCTCGAGCAACCATCTGTTGGGCGCACAGCTCGAGCAGGTCATCGGCGCCGCCTTGGTCCATGTGCCCTATCGCGGCGCCGGGCCCGCCATGGTCGACACGATCAACGGCAACGTGCCCTCGATGTTCGACTCCCTGCCGTCGGCCGCGCCGCATATCAAGGCAGGCAAGGTCCGCGCGCTCGCCGTCAGCAGCGAGGAGCGCAGTCCCGCCTTCCCGGACGTGCCGACCATGAAGGAACTCGGCTATCCCGACCTGATCTCCTATTCCTGGTTCGGCATCTCGGTGCCGGCCAAAACGCCGCAGCCGATCGTCGACCGCCTCGCGACGGAGATGCAGGTCGTGCTGAAGGAGCCGGCCGTGGTCAAGCGCTGGGAGGAGATCGGCGCCGAGGCCAGCACGGCGACGCCGGCCGAGGTGACACGCTTCATCCAGGCCGAGATCGACAAGTGGACGCCGGTGGTGAAGTCTACGGGCGCCAAACCAGAATAACGAAGCGAGGAGACGCCCATGATCCGCCGCGTGACATCGCCCCACGTCCCTGAACCGCCCCCCGAGCGCTGGTCGAACTGCCTGGTGTCGGACGGCATCGCCTATGTGTCGGGCATGACCGCACGCGGCACCGATCCGGTCGCGCTCGCCAAGATGGACGAGTACGAGCAGGCCAAGCTGATCTTCAACAAGATCAAGGGCATGGTCGAAGCGGCCGGCGGCGCCATGGTTGACGTGGTGAAGGTCACGATCTACGTCACCAACATCAAGAACAACACCAAGGTGTGGGCGGCGCGCCGCGAGTTCTTCACCGGCGATTTCCCCGCATCGACGCTGGTCGAGGTGAGCGCGCTCGCGGCGCCCGAGATCCTCGTCGAGATCGAAGCCATCGCCCACATCGGCAAGGGCAAGCGATAAGCCGGCGCTGTCATACCGAGGGCGAAGCCCGAGGGACCTTTCCTGTTGCCTCAAAGGTCCCTCGCTTCGCTCGGGATGACATCAGTTCTGGAACTTCTTCTCCAGCGCCTGCCAGCGCTCGTTCTCGAACAGCGACCAGAGCTGGCCATGGTCCAGCATCTGGTTGGCCATCGCCGCCGTGTTGCCCGTGCTCCTGAGCGAGCCCAGCAGGTCCTGGCCGACACGCGCGAACAGGCGCGTCAGCGAATTGGGATAGATCGCGACCTTGAAGCCGAGCTGCTCCAGCTTCGGGAACGGCAGGATCGGCGTGCGGCCGCCTTCGACCATGTTGGCAAGGCACGGCACCCCGAGACGCTTGGGTACCTCGGCGAGCTCGGCCTCGCTGGGCGGCGCCTCGACGAACAGGATGTCGGCACCGGCCTCGCGGTAGCGCGCGGCACGCTCCAGCGCCGCCTCGAAGCCTTCCGAGGCGATGGCGTCGGTGCGGGCCACAATCATGACGTCGGCATCGATGCGGGCATCGGCAGCGGCCTTGATGCGCTGCTCCATCTCCCGTGACGAGGCGATCCTGCGGCCAGGCTCGTGGCCGCATTTCTTGGGCCATTCCTGGTCCTCGAGCTGCACGGCGCTGACGCCGGCGCGCTCGAACTCGCGCATGGTGCGAATGACGTTGAGCGGACCGCCGTAGCCCGTGTCGGCGTCGGCGATGACCGGGATCGCCACCGAATCGCAGATGCGCCGCACGCGATCGAGGATCTCGCCGAAGCTCAGCGCGCCCATGTCGGGCGCGCCGAGCGCACTCATCGAGACGCCCGACCCCGTGACGTAGGCCGCATTGAAGCCGGAGACCTCGACCAGGCGCGCGGTGATGCAGTCGTAGCAACCGGGCGCCACGACGATGCCCGGCCCCTCCATCTGCCGGCGCAGCGCGCGATGGCGCGTCGGCGCACCCTTCAGTCCGGTGGGATAGGCGGCGTGTCGGTCGGTACTCATGCCAATGAACTCATGGAGGGGCAAACATGTGGTTGGGCAGCCAGAGCGCGATGTCGGGCCAGAATACCAGCATCACCAGCAGGACGAACATCAGCAGATGGAACGGGATGGTGCCCCAGACGATATCCGACAGCTTGCCGTCCCAGATGCTCTGGATCACGAACAGGTTGATGCCGATGGGCGGCGAGATCTGGCCGAGCTCGATGAACAGCACCAGGATGATGCCGAACCACACCGGGTCGATGTGGTACTTCAGCAGAACCGGGTAGAGCAGCGGCACGGTGATCACGATCATGCCCAGGCTTTCGACCAAACAGCCGAGGATCGTGTAGAGGATGAACAGCGCGAAGAAGAACTCCAGCCGTGACAGGTTCAGCGCCACCATCCACGAGGTGAGCTGCTCACCGACGCCGGCCACGCTGATGGCATAGGAGAAGACGAACGCGGTGTAGACGATCAACAGGATGTTGCCGCTGATCATCACCGACGAGGTCATGGCGGCGCGCAGCTCCTTCCAGCTGAGCCGCCCCCAGATCGACGAGACGACGACGGCTGCGAAGCAGCCGACGGCTGCCGCCTCGGTCGGCGTCACCCAGCCGAAATAGAGGCTGCCCATGGTGCCGCCGATCACCACGGCGAACGGCACAAGGTCGGCCACCGCCTGCAGGAACTCGCCGAGATTCTGCGGCCCCTTCTCGCGCGGCGCGATCTCGGGCCGCAGCAGCGCGTGGACGAAGACGTACAGCATGAAGAGCCCGGTCAGCAGCAGGCCAGGCACGACGCCCGCCATGAACAGCTTGGATACCGACGTCTCGGTGAAGGTGCCGTAGACGATCATCGCGATCGACGGCGGGATCAGGATGCCGAGCGTGCCGCCGGCCGCCAGCGAGCCCGCCGCCAGCGGACGGTGATAGCCGCGTTGGATGAGCTGCGGCAGGGCCACGGTGCCGATGGCGGCCGCGGTCGCCACCGAAGAGCCCGAGATCGCCGCGAACAGCGCGCAGCCGGCGATGTTGGTCTGCAGCAGCCCGCCAGGAATGACGCAGACGAGCTTGGAAAGCCCGCGATAGATGCGGAAGCTCAAGCCCGAGTGCTGCATGATCTCGGCCATCAGGATGAACAGCGGGATCGCAGTGAGCGCGAAGCTGTTCATCGAGCCCCAGCTCATCAGGCCGATGCCCTTCAGCGCCGGCACCCCGCCATGCAGCACCAGATAGACGATGGCTGGCACGCCGATGGCGAAAGGAATGGTCATTCCCGCGGCCAGCAAGCCGAGGAAGATCACCAGGACGATGAAGACTTCCAGCCCGGCGCTCATGCCACGAGCTTCCGCACGTCGTTCACGATCGACTGGGCGAGCGCCAGCAGCAGCATGGTAGCGCCCACCACCATCACCGTTTCCGGGATCCAGAGCGGCGTCGCCAGCACCGTGCTCGCCATCGCCTCGCGGCGATAGGAGCTCATGACGAATTGAATGAAGTACCAGTTGGTGATGGCGATATAGACGAATGACAGGACGTCGAAGATCAGCGCCGACAGCGCCTGGCCGCGTGGACCGAGCCGCATCTGCACCATCTCGACGCGGTGGAAAGCTCCGCGGCTCTGGCACAGCGCCAGGCTCAGGAACGACACGCCGACCAGCAGGTAGCCCACCAGCTCGTCGGAGTGTTCCGTCGTGCTGTTGAAGCCGCTGCGCAGCACGATCTCGGCCAGCATCAGGATCGCCATGCCGGCCATGCAGAAGGCCGACGTCCAGAGGCTTACCCGCTCGAGAAGGTTGAGCGGGCGCTGATCGGCAGGCTGGGACATCAGCGGCCCAGCGCCTCGCGCACCTTCTTCAGGGCCTCTTGCGTCTCCGCGCCCTTGGGCTTGGCCCACTCGTCCCAATAGCTCGCCATGCGCTCGGCGCCGCGCTTGTAGTCGGAGGGCGTGGCGTCGGTCTGGACCATGCCTTCGGCCTTGCGCTTGGCCTTCTCCTCGCCCTCCTCGGCGAACAGCATCTCGGTCATCTTGGGCGACAGCTCGACGATCGCCTTGGTCAGGATCTCGCGCTGGTTGGCCGGAAGCTTGGCGAAAGCTTCCTTGTTCACCGCGATGTTGGCTTCGAAATAGTTGAGGCCGATCTCATAGCAGTACTTCAAGAGGTCCTTCCACACCTTGCCGCCGCCGGCGTTCGCCGTCAGCACGCCGTCGACCACGCCCCGCTCCAGCGCCGAGGGCACCTCCGCACCGCTCACCGTCAACCCGTTGGCGCCGAAGCGCTTCAGGAACTCGATCTGCTCGGGCGACGTGGCTCGGATCTTCTGGCCCTTGAAATCGTCGAGCGAGGTGAGCTTCTTGCTCGACCAGGCGATCTGCAGTGGAAAGTAGTAGGTCGATAGAACCGTCGAGCCGCGCTTGTCGTATGCCTTGTCGACATAGGGCTTCATCACGGCCAGCGCCTTATCGAACTCCTGGCGATTGGTGATCAGCATCGGCAGACGCAGGATGCCGGTGATCGGCACGTTGCCCTGCTGCATCCCGTCGTCGCCGATCTGGATGACGTTGTCGCCGACTGCGGTGGTGATGTCGGTGCCCTTGATGGTGAGCGAGCCGCCGAGGTGATACTTCAGCTGCAGGCCGCCATTGGTTTCCTTGGCGACGCGCTCGACGATCTCCTGGAACACTTTCGCCGGCGCGAGCGTCGCGGCCGGCACGTAGGTGTAGACGATCCAAGTCGTCGTCTGCGCATGCAACACCGTCGGTGCTGCAACGGAGCCGGCGGCAAGAGCGGCAAGCGTGTGACGGCGCGTGATCATCGGTTCTTCCCCCAAGGCTGTTGCTTGGGGGAAGCTTAGACTTCCGTCATGAGCCCGAATATACGGGCCTTCCGCCTACCGGTTGGTCAGGCGGCTTTGACTTCGCGTTCCGCCTTCAGCGCCCGCACCGTCTGACGCAGCGCATGCACCGTCTTCTCGATCTCCGCGCCGCCGTGCGTCGCCGAGACGAAGCCGCCGGGCGCGCCCATGATGTCGACGCCGTGACTCATCAGGCCCATGCGGATCTTGCCGGTGAGTGCGCCCGACTTGGCGCCCTTCAGCTTGGCGAAGCCGAGCTTCAGCGGATCGAAGGTCGCCGGGTTCACGTCTTCGCCGGTCGGGTTGGGATAAATCAGGAAGGCCGAGGAATCGCCGTAGATGCCCCACGGCACGCTCTCCTCGATCAGCACCTGGCGCAGCGCGGCGCGCAGCTCGGCCGCGGTCTTGTTGGCCTTCTCGGCGAGATCCTCGTCGCGCACCAGCGACAGCGCCGTGACCGCGGCGGCGGCCGACAACGGGTTGGCGTTGTAGGTGCCGGGATGGGCGATCTTGTCGCGCTTCTTGGCTGCCGACGCCGCGTGATCGATCTGGTCGAGGATCTCGCGCTTGCCGGCTACGGCCCCGCCCGGCAGGCCGCCCGCCACGATCTTGGCGAGGATGCACAGGTCGGGCGTGATGCCCAGCGCCTTCTGCGCGCCGCCCGACGACCAGCGGAAGCCGGTGATGACCTCGTCCATCAGCATGACCACGCCGCGCCTGGCGGTGGTGTCGCGGATCGCCTGGACGAAGCCCGGCGGCAGCGGCACCTGGCCCCACGAGGCGCCCGACGGCTCGAACATCACGGCGGCAATGTCGTCGCGCGTCTCGAGCAGCTTCACCGTCGGCGCGACATCATCGGTCGGCATCAGGATCGAGAGATCGGTGACGCTCTGCAGCACGCCCGGCGGCGAGGAGCCGTCATAGTGCGAGGTGGCGCCGGCGGCGACGGCATCGTGCCAGCCGTGGAAGTGGCCGATGAAGCGCACGATCTTGTCCTTGCCGGTGTAGGCGCGGGCGAGACGGATCGCCATGTGCGAAGCTTCGGTTCCGGATGCCGTGAAGCGCACCTTCTCGGCCGACGGGATCAGCTCGCACACCAGCTCGGCCCAGCGTACTTCGAGTTCATGGCTCGAACCGTAGTGCGTGCCGAGTTCCATCTGCCGCTTCACCGCGTCGATGATCGCGGGATGCGAATGACCGAGCAGCATGGCGCCGTGGCCGCCGAAATAGTCGACGTATTCGTTGCCGTCGACGTCCCACTTGCGCGGGCCCCGGGCCTTGGCGACATGAATTGAATAAGGGTCGAGATAGCGGGCATCGTGCGTGATGCCGCTCGGCAGCACCTTGCGGGCGCGCTCAAACAGCGCACCGGAGCCCTGCGTGCGGGCCTTGTAGTCGGTCACGATGGCCGAGTTCGTGGCTGAATTCGTCGGTGCTGCGGTATCCATTTGCCCTCACTTTGCTAATGGCTGAGCATCGCAAGCCTCGCTTGCCTCGCCAAGGCCCGGAGCCGTATCTTCCGCCACTTTTTCGCAGACTGGAGCCTGCCTTGAACGCCCCCTCGAACGCCAAGCCGCGCGGCCGTCAGTTCTTCAACAATCCCGGCCCCACCAACATTCCAGACCGTGTCCTGCGGGCCATGGACCGGCCGGTCCTCGACTTCATGTCCGACGAGTTCGTGACCATCCATCATGCCTGCCATGCGGGCGTGAAGCGGGTGCTGAAGACCGACCAGGGTCTCTACATGTACAACGCCAGCGGCCACGGCGCGTGGGAAGCGGCTCTGGCCAACCTGTTCGCCGCCGGCGACAGCGTGCTGATCGTCGAGACCGGCTACTTCTCGCTGAGCTGGGCCGAGATGGCGACCAACCTCGGCATCAAGGTCGAGACCTTCGCCGCCGACTGGCGCAAGGGCGCCGACATCGCCAAGCTCGCCGAGCGCCTGGCCAAGGACAAGTCGCACGAGATCAAGGCCGTGCTCTGCGTCCACAACGAGACGGCGACCGGCATGGTCCTGCCC
>JAEZHS010000581.1 GCA_023436825.1 Pseudomonadota bacterium
GCGTGCCGTCGAACAGCAGGATGGGCTTGACGACCGGGGCGACGATGCCCGCGGCCATGGACGCGGAAAGGTCCCGGCTCATCGTCGATCCTCCCAGGCCGATACATTGGCGATGTGGTAATAGCCCTTCTGGTCAATCGTCCACTCGGGCATCGTCCCTGGCTTCAGCATGAACCGCCCCGTCGGATTGGTGAGCTGGATGGGCGTGGCATTGGCGGCCTGCAGGCGCAGCGCCGGCCAGATGTCGAGCAGACCCGAGGAGAGGCTGGCGTCGGTTTGCACCTGGTAGAGCTGCCGCGTCGCTCCCGACCCAAGCGAGAATAGCGAGCCGGCTTTCAGCGTGCCTGTGCCGCCACTGACGGGAAGCACCCGCGCGCCGGCCAGGGTGGTGCCGTTCACCGTCGGCGTGCCTCCGGCTGTGCCGATCGGCCCGGTGCCTGTGGGATCGCCGGCGAGGAACGATCCGACCGAGCCGCGCAACGCGGAGAGGAAGCCGGCCCACGCGCCGCCGACGTCGCGCTCCATGACGTTGAACGTCATGTCGAGCTCCCACCTCTCGCCGGGCCATTCGTAGACCTGCGGCACCAGCGAGCCCGGCGCGACGTTGACGCCGACGACCTTGCGCTGGCGCAGGGTCATGCTGACCGGGTTGCGCACGGTGGGCAGGCTGAGCGGATAAGTGACGCTCATCGGAAGGTGCCCTTTACCGATCGGTCGCCACGACTGCGTTTCAGCAGGATGGCCGCCTGCGCCCCCTCGCGCGCGGCGCGCTCCGTCGCGGCGAGGCCCTGGCGATACTGGGTCGAGGTCACGAACTCACCGACATGGACGGTCTGGTTGATGATGATGGTGTCGCCACCGCCGCCATCGCCCAGCTTGTGGTTCGGCACGATCGTGCCGGACGTCCTCGGCCGGAAGATCTCGGGCCCCTGCTCACCGACCAGGCGCGTATCGCCGGCGTCGATATCGCCGCCGCTCGCCATGCCCATGAAGTTGGGGACGCCGTTGGTGATGCCGGCGCCCGAGCCGATCGCGGCGTCGGCAAAGCCGCCGGCGTTGCCCCCGCCGCCGCCAAGGCCCAGGAATCCCAGGATGCCGCTGACGCCGCCGGCCGCACCCCACAGCTGCGACGCCGCCGCCCGCATCTCCATCTGGGCGATGGTCAGCAGAAAGCTCCCCAGCAGGCGGTTGAGGTTGACTTCACCGTTGTTGACCATCGCGTTCAGCGCCTGGTCCATGTTCGACATGAGGCTGTCGAACACCTTGCCGCCCAGGGCGAACTCGTTGTTGGCGCGGCTGAACTGGTTCTGCGCGTTCTGCCAACCGGCCAGGAAGCCGTCGATACCACCCATGAGGCCGATGTTCCGGAGCCGCGTGTCCTCGGTCACCCGGCCGAGGTCGATCATCGCCACGGTGTAGGCCTGCAGCGACAGCCGTCCGGTGTCGCGCGCCTCGGCGAGCTGGCTCTCGGTTTGCAAGAATTGCCGCTGGCCGTCGCCGTACTGGCGCTCGGCGGAGTCGGCGAGCTTCAGCGAGTTGATCAGCTTCTGGTATTGCGACTCGGCCGTCTCGCGCAGCGTGATCTGCTCGCGCAGCTGCGGAATGCGCGGGTCGTTCCGGGCATACTTGCTGGCCGCGGCCTCGGCATCGGCGATCTCCTTCTCTAGCTTGATCTGGCGTTCGAGATCGTCGAGCGGCAGCGGCTGGCGGGCGACCTTGAAGAGCTCATTGAGCGCGGTCTGTGCGGCGCGCGCCTGCGTCTTGTAGAGCTCGAGGTTCTCGCCGATGCGGTCGCGCTTCTCGCCGCCGCCCCCGCCGGCGCCGCCAGTGCGATTGCCGTACTGCATCCACTCGGCAATCTCGGCGTCGATCGGGCGGTTGAAGATGCGTTGATCGCGCTCCTGCTCGCGGGTCTGGTTACGCGCGCGGCGCTGGATCTCGGCGCGCTGCGCCGCCATCAGGGAATCCTCGGCGGCCTTCAACTCGTCGCGCGCGCGGCGCACGGGAACCGATCCGTCGGGCCAGGCCTTCAAGTTGCGGTCCAAGGTCTGGCGGGCCTCGACGACGTTCGCCTCGAGCTTCTGGAGATCGGCATTGATGCGCGATTCTGCGGTGTCGCCGAAGATGCGCGCAGCCTGACCACCAGTCAGGATGTTGGCGATCTCGCGAATCGTCGGCAGCGCCGCGCCGCCGTTCACCCGGATGAGGTCGAGGCTGTCGGCCATCGACTTGAAGCCCATCGACAACTGCTGCGTCCCCCACAGGATGGTGGGCGCCGTGAGCCGATTGAAGTTCTCCTGGAGATCGCCGGCCTCGCGCTTGGCGCGCTCCGAGGCCTTGGCCGCATCGTCCAGGCCCTTGACCGTGTCGCCGCCGATCACGGTGCCGGCACGCCGCGCGCTTTCGGTGACCCTGTCCAGCCAGCCGCTGTTCGACCGCGCATACTCCGCGAGCTTGTCGAACTCCTCGCCACCCAGCCGCGACGCACGCTGCAGAGCCTGCACCTGATCGGTGGTGAAGCCGGTGCGCTCGGCCAGCGCGGCAACCTGTACGGACGTGGCCTGGATGCCCTCGGCATAAGCCAACACCTTTTCGACCACCCACAGCCCGGCCAGCGCCTGCAGGCCGCCCTTGACGAAGCCGATCGTGCCGGTGATCGCCTGCAGGCTCCTGTCGATGCCCTCGAAGGGCTTCATGCCAGCCAGCCCGTCGAGGACGCTGCTGGCCTTGTCGAGGGGTTCCTTGAGGTCGGCGACGGCCTTGTTGGCCGCCTTCGCCTGGTTGACGAATTCCTGCCAGGCCGGGCCGCTCAGGTTCTGGCCGACCAGGGCGAAGGCGTATTGGGCGTCAGACATCGAGCTCGTCCTCGTCGAAGGAACCGCTGTCGCGTTCCTTCCTGATCTCGGCGTAGGCGATCATCTCGGCGAACTCGGCTCGCGTCAGGCGGCGGGCCAGTTCCGAGGGGATCATGCGGAGGCGATCAGCGAGCGCGAACAGCATCAGGCGCTCGGGATCCGCCTCTAGTCTTTTTTTGCGGTCGCCACCCTCGGCCCGGCGAGGATGGCGTCGGAGATGCGGCGCACGACGTCGACCGCCACCTGCTTCAGCAGCACCTGCTCGTGCTCGAGCGTGAACAGGCGCTTACCGAGCTCATCCTCGGCCTTGATGATGATGGCGTAGACCTGGGCGTACTGCGGCCCGTCCTCCTGCTTGTAGGAGCGGATGTCGTAGGCCTCGGCCATGGTCATCGGGCGGAACCAGATGCGACTGGGCTGCCCGTCGATCGACCATTCGGGGATGTCGATATGGCCGCGCTCGCGGTTCGCGTAGTCGTCGCGGGCGGCCTTGGCGATGGCTTCGCCGATCGGATTGGTCTCGGGCATACGGTCCTTCCTTCAGGCTGCGGCCAGGCGCGGCGCGCGACTGCGGTCGGTCGCGAGCGCGCGGCGCCAGGCGATGGGGAATTGGTTGCGGAACTCGGCGACTGCCAGCTTCTCGCTGACGCCGTAGAAGTCGAAGCGGGCGCGGTACTGCACCGAGCGCACGAAATGGAAGATCGCGAACAGAGTGCCGCGAGCGTGCCAGTAGATGCCGGGCTTGAGGTGCGCGTTCTTGCGCTTCGATCGCGGATCCGGCACGGCGAAGAAGTAGTTGCTGGCCCGCGCCCGCGTGCGCGATCCGGCCTTGCGGTTGGCCCGGAATCCGTTCTCTCCGAATGCCCTCAGGTCCGACAGCATGCGGACGATGAAGCTCGCCGGCACGTTGCCGTAGGCGTCGGTCGGACAGTCTCGCCCGGGCACGGCGAACAGGCCCGATGGCAACAGGCCGGCGCGCCGCAGCACCTGCTCCATGCGCTTCAACTGGCGCGCGCCGCCCTCGATCTGCGGCTTGAGATAGACCGCCGCGGCAGTGCCCTTGTTGACGGCGCCCGGCAAGGCCGTGTCGCCGGCGAAGTTGTCCTTGAGGCGCAGGACGGCGATCAGCCGGCGCTTGGTCGCGTACTGGCCATAGACGCTGTTCAGCGTGTACGGCGTCGGCCGGTCGAACACCCGCTCCATCTCGTCGACGACGCCGGCCTTGGCCTTGTCGATCGAGGCGTTCATCGCCCAGGCCATCGCCTGGGGCAGCTGGTCGAGCCGGGTGCGGTCGACCTGGGCGATCAGGTCGGCGAAGTTGGTGAAGACCTGAATGCCGCGCATCGGGCGACTGTGTCCTTTCTGCCCTGTGCGGGGC
>JAEZHS010000651.1 GCA_023436825.1 Pseudomonadota bacterium
GGTCCGCTCATAAGAAGCGGACCTGGAGGTCCGCGCTCCGAAGAGGAGATCACGATGCAATTCACCCCTGAACATGCCGAGATCCGCCGCACGCTGCGCGCCATCATCGACAAGGACATCAATCCGCATGTCGACAAGTGGGAGGAAGAAGGCATCTTCCCCGCCCACGAGGTCTTCAAGAAGCTCGGCAACGCCGGCCTGCTGGGCATCAACAAGCCCGTCGAATACGGCGGCATGGGGCTCGACTATTCCTACGCCATGGTGATGGCCGAGGAGCTTGGCCACATCAATTGCGGCTCGGTGCCCATGGCGATCGGCGTACAGACCGACATGGCCACCCCCGCCCTCGCCCGCTACGGCAGCGACGACCTGCGCAAGGAATTTTTGGCGCCGTCGATCGCCGGTGACTACGTCGCCTGCCTCGGCGTCTCCGAAGTCGGCGCCGGCTCCGACGTCGCCTCGCTCAAGACCACCGCCAAGCGGGTCGGCGGCGACTGGGTAATCAACGGCGGCAAGATGTGGACGACCAACGGCACCCAGGCCGACTGGATGTGCCTGCTGGCAAATACTGGCGAGGGTCCGGTCCACAAAAACAAGTCGCTGATCTGCGTGCCCATGAAGACCAGGGGCGTCCAGGTCGTCAAGAAGCTCGACAAGCTCGGCATGCGCTCCTCCGACACCGCACAGATCTTCTTCGACGAGGTGAAGGTGCCGGTGCGCCACACGATCGGCCAGGAAGGCATGGGTTTCGTCTACCAGATGCAGCAATTCCAGAAGGAGCGGCTGTGGGGCGCGATCTCCGCGGTGGTCGGCATGGAGCGGCTGATCGACCAGACGGTCGAGTACACCCGCGAGCGCAAGGTGTTCGGCCGTCCGCTGCTCGACAACCAGGTGATCCATTTCAAGCTGGCCGAGTTCCGCACCGAGGTCGAGCTGGTGCGCTCGCTCTGCTATCGCGCCTGCGAGGAGTATCTCGACGGCCAGGACGTCACCATGCTGGCCTCGATGGCCAAGCTGAAGGCGGGCCGGATGCTGCGCCTGGTGACCGACGGCTGCCTGCAATACTGGGGTGGCGCAGGCTACCTCTGGGAATCGCCGACCGCCCGCTCGTTCCGCGATTCGCGCCTGGCCTCGATCGGCGGCGGCGCCGACGAGGTCATGCTGCAGATCATCTCGAAGCTGATGGGTACGCTGCCGCGTTTGGAGAACCGGTGATATCCCCGTCATCCCGACCGGAGCGAAGCGGAGTGGAGGGACCTTTTCTTTCTTCGACGCACATGAACAGGCCCCTCGGCTTCGCTCGGGGTGACGGAGAGGAGGATGGCAATGTCTGAGTTCGCTGCAAAGTACGAGACCCTGCTGCTGCGTCGCGAGCGGTCGCGCCTGTACGTCACGCTGAACCGGCCCGAGGTCAAGAACGCACTCAACCCGACCTTGATCGGCGAGCTGCGCACCGTGTTCGGCATCCTGCGCGACCGGCGCGACATCAAGGTCGTGATCCTGCGCGGCGCCGGCGGCCCCATCTTCGCCGGCGCCGACCTCAAGAACATGGAGCAGAGCATCACCGAGAAGCGGCCGGGCGAACGCGATCCGATCGCGCTCAACAACCGCGAATACGGTACGTTCCTCGAAATGGTGAACACCACGCCGCAGGTCGTCGTCGCGGCCGTCGAGGGCTACGCCATCGCCGGCGGCTTCGGCCTGCTTTGCGTCTCCGACGTGGCGATCTGCACCGAGGATGCGGGCTTCGCCATGAGCGAGACCGCGATCGGCATCGTGCCGGCCCAGATCGCGCCCTTCGTCGCCGCCCGCATCGGCGTGCCGCAGACGCGCCATCTCGCGCTGACGGCCGCCCGCTTCAAGGGATCGGAGGCGCTGCGTCTCGGCATCGCGCATCATCTGGTGAAGGATTCGGCGGGCCTCGACGCCAAGCTGGAAGAGGTGCTGAAGCAGGTTGACCGCTGCGCTCCGCTGGCCAATGCCTTGACCAAGGCCGTGGTGATGAAGGTGGGCAGCGAGCCGCTTTCCTCGGTGCTCGACTTCGCCGCCGACCGCTTCGCCGAGGCGCGCCGCAGTCCCGAAGCCGCTGAAGGCCTGCGCGCCTTCGCGGAGAAGAGGCAACCGAAATGGGTGACCGAATGATCGCTGCCCGCGCGCCCGACCTTCCCGCCCGCACTGGCTCGGACTACCCGGCGCCGTACAACGCGCCCTGCCTCGCGCGCATCCGCCGGGCGCTTGGCGACGCCTTCGGCCTGTCGCAATTCGGCGTCAACCTGCTCGACTTGCCGCCGGGCAACTGGTCGTCGCAGCGCCACTGGCACGAGCAACAGGACGAGTTCGTCTATGTGCTCGAAGGCGAGGTCGTACTGGTGACCGACGAGGGCGAGACCGTCCTGGCTCCCGGTATGACGGCGGGCTTCCGCGCCGGCTCGGGCAACGGCCATCACCTCGTCAATCGCTCGAACCGGACCGCGCGCGTGCTGGAAGTCGGCACGCGCACCGTCGAAGAGGTCGCGCATTACTCCGACATCGACATGATGGTGCGCGAGGATGCCAGCGGCTGGGGCTATTTCACCAAGGACGGACGGCCGCTGAAATGAGCTTTGCCAAGGTCCTGGTCGCCAATCGCGGCGAGATCGCCTGGCGCGTCATGCGCACGGCCAAAGCGATGGGCTATCGCACCGTCGCGGTCTATTCCGACGCCGACAGCGAGGCGCCGCACGTTTCGTTCGCCGACGAGGCAGTGCACATCGGCCCCTCGCCAGTCGGCGAGAGCTATCTCAGCATCGACCGCATCCTCGAAGCCGCGCACAAGTCCGGCGCCGACGCCATCCATCCGGGCTACGGCTTCCTGTCCGAGAACGAGACGTTCGCGGCGGCCTGCGAGAAAGCGGGCTTGGTCTTCATCGGCCCGCCGCCCTCGGCCATCGCCGCCATGGGCAACAAGGCCGCCGCCAAGCGGCGCATGATCGATGCCGGCGTGCCGTGCGTGCCGGGCTATCAGGGCGCCGACCAGAGCGACGCCAATCTCGAGAAGGAAGCGCGCAAGATCGGCCTGCCGGTGATGGTGAAGGCGGCAGCCGGCGGCGGCGGCCGCGGCATGCGCCTGGTCGAGCGCGACGCCGGCTTGTCGGAGGCGATCCGCACGGCGCGCACCGAAGCCGAAAGCGCCTTCGGCTCGGGCGAGCTCATACTCGAGAAGGCGGTGGTCGACGCGCGCCACGTCGAGATCCAGGTCTTCGCCGACGCCTACGGCAACGTCATCCATCTCGGCGAACGCGACTGCTCGGTGCAGCGCCGGCACCAGAAGGTGATCGAGGAAGCGCCCTCGCCCGGCGTCGATGCCGACCTGCGCCATCGCATGGGGGCAGCCGCCGTCGCCGCCGCGCGCGCCATCGGCTATCGCGGCGCCGGCACCGTCGAGTTCCTGTTGGGCGCCGACGGCGCCTTCTATTTCCTGGAAATGAACACCCGCCTGCAGGTCGAGCATCCGGTGACCGAGGCGATCACCGGCCAGGATCTCGTGGCCTGGCAGCTGAAAGTCGCGGCCGGGGAGAAGCTGCCGCTCACGCAGGAACGGGTGGCTTTCTCCGGCCATGCCATCGAAGTGCGCCTCTACGCCGAGGACGCCTATGCCGGCTTCCTGCCGCAGACCGGCCGCATCGATGTGTGGCGGCCGGCGGGCGGCGCCGGCGTGCGCATCGATCACGGCATGAAGGACGGGCTGGCGATCTCGCCGTTCTACGATCCCATGATCGCCAAGGTGATCGCCCACGGCGCCACGCGCGAGGAGGCACGCTCGCGGCTGGTGCGGGCGCTGCGCGAGACCGTCGTGCTGGGGCCGACGACCAACCGGCATTTCCTGATCCGCCTGCTGGAGCATCCCGAATTCGCTGCCGGCAAGGCCACGACCGCCTTCCTCGGCCGGCATGAGTTCCCCTCCCCTGTCATCGACGACGCGCACTGGCAGCTCGCGGCAAACCTGCTGTGGCGCCAGTCGGCGGCGCGCTATCCGGCGACGCTGCGCGGCTGGCGCAACTCCAACCCCGAGCCGACGCCGATCCGGCTCGCAGCGGGCAACGGCGAGCGCCTGCTGCATGTGACGGGCAGCGAGGCCATCGACGCTGCGCCGTTCCACATCGACGGCGACGACATCGTCGTCGACCTCGACGCACTGACCGTGCGTTTCACCGACAAGACCTATGCGCCACCCGCGGCCGCCGCAGCCGGCAGCGACGGCAAGCTGCGCGCGCCGATGGACGGCAAGATCGTCGCCATCAACATTGCGGCCGGTGACAGCGTCACCAGGGGCCAGACGTTGATCGTGCTGGAAGCCATGAAGATCCAGCACCAGCTCAAGGCGGCGCTCGACGCCAAGGTCGAATCGGTGGCGGTCAAGGAAGGCCAGCAGGTGTCCAACCGGACGATCCTCGTGACCATGGCCGGCGATGCCCCTGCACCTTGAGAAGGTCAGCCACAGCTACGGCACCGTCGAAGCACTGTCGGGCATAGAGCTCGACATCGCCGATGGCGAGACCATTGCGCTGATCGGCCCGTCCGGCTGCGGCAAGTCGACCTTGCTCGGCATCGTCGGCGGCCTGCTCGAGCCCACCGCCGGCCGCGTCACCTTCTCGGGCTCGATGCCCGGCGATTCGCTCAACCCCTTCACCTACATCTTCCAGGATTTCGCCCTGCTGCCCTGGCGCAGCGTTGCCGACAATGTCGGCCTCGCCTTGGAGCATCGCGCGCTCAGCGCCGCCGAGCGGCGCGAGCGCATCGCCTCCGCGCTGGCCCTCACCGGCCTCGCCGACTACGCCGCAGCCTTCCCCAAGCAGCTCTCGGGCGGCATGCGCCAGCGCGTCGGCATCGCCCGCGCGCTGGTCGTGCGGCCCGCCGTGCTGCTGCTCGACGAACCGCTGTCCGCTCTCGATGCCCAAACGCGCGAGCTCCTGATGGAGGACCTTCTCGCCATCTGGGCGCGCGAGAAG
>JAEZHS010000618.1 GCA_023436825.1 Pseudomonadota bacterium
CTTCCGGACCGCGCGCGTCTCGCGCGGTCCGGAAAACTATGAACGGCTGAGCGCAGCTACTCCAAGAGGCGCCGTGCGGCCGCGCACGGCCAAGGTCGGCAGCGGCTCCGTGCGCAGGCCGGGCGGCAGGGTCGCGCGCTCGAGCAGGTCCGTCGACACCAGCACGTCACGCTTCACCGTCTTGGCCGCGTCGAGCAGGCGGGCGGCGACGTTCAGTGTGTCGCCGACATAGGCGATCTCGCGACGCACGTCGCCGATCTCGCCGGCGACGATTTCGCCGCAATGCAGGGCGGCGCGGAATTCGGGCACGACGCCGAAGCGTCGCATGTAGCGCTCCTTGTTGGACGCGATGGCATCCTGCGCCACGAACGGGCAGGACAGGCAGTTGCCGTCGGTCATGGCGCGATCGTCGGACCAGACCAGGATCGCCTCGTCACCGACATACTTGTGGATCTCGGCCTCGCACTCCAATGCGGCATCGGCGATGTCGCGGAAGAACAGGTTCAACAGCTCATGGAAGGGAATGGCGCCAAGCCGCTCGGCGATGCCCGTCGAGTCCTTCATGTCGATCAGCAGAAACGTCTTCTGCTCGCGCTTGGGCTGGACGTAGTGGCCGGTCAGGAGGTTCTTGAGCGTGCCGAAGCCCAGCAAGCTGCCCATTTCAAACGTGAACGTGCCGACGACGGACATCGCGACCGCGAAGGCAATCGAGCCTTCGAAAAGCGAATCGAAGGTGAAATCGTGCCCTACCAGGAAGGTGACCAGCAGGCGCACCATCACCAGCCCGACGATGATCACCAGGAAGTAGAACAGCGCCTTGATGGCGAAGTAGAGCACCAGCGGCAGGCGCCGCAGCCGGCGCAGGGGGCCGAGCCGTGCGCTTCGCAACTCGAAGAAGGCGATCGGCGTCGCGATCATGATCGACGTGGCGATACCGACCAGCGCCGAGGCGAAAGGACTGGCGTAGACCGGCGTTGCAATGAAGCCGAAGCAGGCGCTGGGGATGGCAGCGACCAGGTTCACCCAGAGCAGGATTCGCCGGTCCCGGCGGTCGCGGCGAGAGAGGCTCATGCGGCGTGACGGTTCAAGGCGCGCTGGAAGGTCAGGTGGTCGACATTGCCGCCCGAGCAGACCACGGCGACGGCGCGGCCTTTCACCGGCAGCTTGCCGGTGAGGGCGGCGGCCAACGCCACCGCGCCGCCCGGTTCGACCACCAGCTTGAACTCGCGGAACGCCGTCTCCATGGCGTCGAGCACCTCGTCGTCGGTGACGACCAGGCCCGGTGCCAGGAGCTGCCTGGCGAGCGGGAAGGTGACGTCGCCCGGCGTCGGCGCCAGCAGGGCGTCGCAGATCGAGCCCGAAAGCTTGTCGTTCTTCTGCCTGGTGCCGGTGGCGAGCGAGCGGGCCAGGTCGTCGAAGCCGGCGGGCTCGCCGGCATGCACGCTGGTGTCGGGGCTCAGGCCCTTCACGGCGAGCGCGATGCCGGTCGACAGGCCGCCGCCCGAGCAGGGTGCCGCGACGGCGTCGAGCGTGACGCCGAGCGCCTTCGCCTGCTCGACGATCTCCAGGCCCGCCGTGCCCTGGCCGGTCAGGATCCAGGGATGATCGTAGGGCGGCACGACCGTGGCGCCGGTCTTCTCAGCGATGCCCATGCCGATCGCTTCCCGGCTTTCCTTGACGCGGTCGTAGAGCACGACCTCGGCGCCCGAGGCCCTGGTATTGGCGACCTTGAGCGCCGGCGCATCGGCCGGCATGACGATCGTGGCCTTCACGCCCATCAGGCGCGCCGCCTCGGCCAGACCTTGCGCATGGTTGCCCGACGACCAGCCGACGACGCCTTTCCTGCGGTCGGCCTCGCTCATCGAGGCGAGGAAGTTGTAGGCGCCGCGCAGCTTGAACGAGCCGGTGCGCTGCAGGCACTCGGCCTTGATGAACAGACGGCCGCCCAGCCGCGCGTTGACGCGCGCGTTCTCGAGCAAAGGCGTGCGGATGGCGACGCCTTCCAGGCGGCGGGCGGCGGCTAGAACATCGTCGAAGGTGGCGGACACGGACATCAGGAAACACCGAGCAGGGAAGGAAGTTGAGAGAGGTCGTTTATCTCGGCCACGATCTTGCCGGGCAGATTGTCGTCGGGCGCACGGCCGCGATTGACCCATACCGTGGCGAAGCCGAAATGGGCGGCGCCGTGTGCGTCCCAGCAGTTGGACGACAGGAAGCACACACTGCCGGGCTTCACGCCGCAGCGCTGCTCGACCAGGCGATAAGCGCGCGGATCGGGCTTGAACACTTTCGCCTCGTCGACGCTCAGCACAGCCTCGAAGCGATCGGCCAGTCCCGATGCCTTCACCATGGGCTCGAGCATCTCGGGATTGCCGTTGGACAGGATGGCGAGCCGCTTGCCCGCACGCTTCAGCCTGTCGAGCATGGCCGGCACTTCGGCAAACGGATGAAGGGCAAGGTAGGCGCTCATCAGCTTCTCGCGCACGCCGGCATCGGCGATGCCATGCGCGGCCAGGCAATGGTCGAGCGCCTCGCCGGTCACCTGCCAGAACTTCGCATAGGCGCCCATGCCGTTGCGCAGCCAGGTGTACTGGATCTGCTTGGCGCGCCACAGGTCGGCCAGGGCGTCGGCCTTGGGTCCGATGCCAGAACGATGACGGGCGACGGCCGAGTTGAAGTCGAACAGCGTGCCGTAGGCGTCGAAAACGCAGATCTCGGTGCCGGCAAGGACGCGGCTCATGAATTGCTCCGCTGGGAGTATGACCGTAGGCTAACAAGCATGTTCATCGCCATCGTTCAAATTCCCATGGCCAAGCGGCCGCGCGACGCGGCGGTCGAAGCCGCCGCCAAGTCGGCGCCAACCTACACCGCGCTCGGCGCCAAGGGACTGTTGAAGAAGTATTATCTCAACGGCGAGGCCGGCGGCGGTGGCGTCTATCTCTGGCAATCGGAGGCCGCGGCCCGCGCCTGGTACACACCGGAGTGGGAAAAGCGCATGGAAGCCGCGTTCGGCGCCAGGCCGACCGTGACCTATTATGACAATCACGTCGTGGTCGACAACGAGACGGGCAAGGTCCACGTCGACGGCGGGAACAGCTGAGAGAGGAAACACCCATGCAGAAGCGCAGGCTGGGCCGCACGGGCCTGGAAGTATCGGTATTGGGCTACGGCGCGGGCGCGGTCGGCGGGCTGTTCACCAAGGGCGCGGCGGCCGACCAGGAACGCGCGATCGCGCGCGCCATCGAGGCCGGGATCAACTACTTCGACACGGCCGCGCTCTACGGCAACGGCGAATCCGAGAAGAACCTCGGCCGCGTGCTGAAGGCGCTCAAGGCCGACGTCGTCGTCGGCACCAAGGTGCGGCTGTCGGCCGAGCATCGCGCCGATGTCGGCAAGGCGATCGAGCAGGGCATGAACGACAGCCTCTCCCGCATGGGCCGCGACCATGTCGATCTCTTCCAGCTGCACAATCCGCTCGTCGCCAAGGACGCGGGCGACAAGCTCGCGATCGACATCGCGCTCGGCGAAGTGGCGCCGGCGCTGGAGAAGCTCAGGAAGGCGGGCAAGACGCGCTTCATCGGCTTCAGCGGCGTCGGCGAGACGGCGGCGCTGCACCAGGCGATCGATTCGAAGCTCTTCGACACCGTCCAGGTCGTCTACAACGCGCTGAACCCCAGCGCCGGCGGCGCCATGCCCAAGGGCGCGCCGGGCCAGGACTATGGCCGCCTGTTGGACAAGGCCAAGGCCGCCGACATGGGCACCATCATCATACGCGCTTTGGCGGGCGGTGCGCTGTCCGGCACGGCGGACCGTCACCCTCTGGCCATGCAGTCGGTCGATCCCATCGGCTCGGCGCCCGACTTCGCGGGCGATGTCGCGCGCGCCAAGGCGCTGGAGCCACTGGTGCGCGACAGTGGCTCGTCGACCCTGACCGAGCTTGCCGAGCGCTTCGTGATCGCGCATCCAGCGGTGTCGACAATGCTGGTCGGCTACTCGACGCTCGATCACCTCGAGGCTGCGATCGCCGCGGTGAACAAGGGACCCTTGCCGGAGGCGGCGCTAAAGCGGATTGCTTGAAATACGAACCCACACCTCGTATATACATGGATATACGAGGTGTCACATGCCAATTGCGCGGACGCGTACTTTCAAGAGCGGCAACAGCGAAGCCATCCGTCTACCCAAGGACGTGGCGTTCGGCGAGGATACCGACCTCGTCGTCGTTCGCTCGGGGGACGTAATGACGATCTATCCAGCGGCGACATCCATCGCTGCAATGATCAAGCGTTTGCGTTCGTTGCCGGCGCCGCCGACTGTCGAGCAGAGGGATACGGAAGAATTGCCGGAGCGGAAACGGCTCTGATCGATGGCCTTTCTACTCGACACCGATGTTGCCATCCATCTTCGGGACGGCGATCCAGCGATCACTGCAAAAGTAGGTGCTCTGGACGACGCCGTGTTGATGTCGATCGTCACTCGCGTCGAGTTGGAAGGTGGAGTCCATCGCGAGCCAGCCTACGCTATAGTGAAGCGAGCCCGTCTCGACGCGATCCTTGCCGCAATTCCCACGATCGCATTCGACGATGCCGCTGCCGACGCCTTTGGCGACATCGTGGCAAGAGCTGGCTATTCACGCCGCAAGCTGCTCGACCGCATGATCGCCGCCCAGGCCCTGGTGCATCGATCGACGTTGGTCACCATCAATGCCGGCGACTATGCCGATATCCCGAATCTTTCTTTGCTGGCCTGGTGACAACGGGATCAGGAGCGCCCCACTGCCGGCGGCACCGTCCTGAACGGCCCGTTCAGGCGGTCGCGATAGACGACGACGCCTTCCATGATGCGCTGCACATAGTTGCGCGTCTCGCGGAAGGGGATCATCTCGATCCAGTCGACCATGTCGATCTTGCCGTTGCGCGGATCGCCCAGGGTGTCGAGCCAGCGTGCCACGCGGTTGGGGCCGGCATTGTAGGCGGCCAGCGCCAGCTCATAGGAGCCGCCGAAGCGGCCCAGCATCTCCGACAGGTACTGGCTGCCGAGCTGCACGTTGTAGGCAGGGTCGCGCGTGAGCTTGTCCTGGATGAAGGGCACGCCCAGCCGTCCGGCGACGTCGCGCGCCGTGCCCGGCAGGAGCTGCATCAGCCCGAGCGCGCCGGACGAGGAGACCGCGGCGGCGTTGAACGAGCTCTCCTGGCGCGTCACGGCAAGCGCCAGCGCCCGCTCGATCGCGCCCGTCGAGCCGAGATCGACGACAGGGAAGGCGGCGTCGAACAGCACCACGCCGCTTTCGGCGCCGCGGCGCGCGACGGTCAGCGCCACATCGGGACGCTTCAGCTCGACGGCGAGCTGGCCCAGCAGTGCGACCTCGCCCGGCGCGGTCACCATGCGCGCCAGCCGCAGCAGGAACGGCCGCGTGCGCTCATAGTCGCCGGCCTGGCCGAGATAGCGCGCCATCGTCACCAGCTCGCGGCCGCCGAGCGACTGGCGGTCGGCGTCGGAGGCGACCGGATCGGGCGGCAGTCGCGCCGCCGCGCGCGGCAGCTTGCGGGCGGCGAGCTGGCCATAGAAGGTCTGGCCGTACGACGAGGCGCGGCTGTACCAGTCGTTGGCCTCCTTGGCGCGGCCGGCGGTTTCGTGGGTGCGGCCCAGCCAATAGGCGGCGCGGCTCTTGGAGATGTCCGTCGTGACGCCGTCATGCAGCGTCTGGAAATGCTTCTGGGCCTCGCCGGTCTTCTTCAGATGGCGAAGCGCGATCCAGCCGGCCAGGAATTCCGCTTCGGCGAAGGAGACGCCCCTGGTCAGCCCGTGCGGCACCACGATGGCGTAGGCCTCCGCCGCCTTCCCGGCGGCCAGAAGATCGCGCGCGACCTGGTTGCGCTCGTTCCACCACGCATCGTTCGGGTTGGCGACGGGCTTGGCCAGCAGCGCTCTCGCATCGTCGAGATTGCCGGTGCGGCGCATCCACTGCGCGCGCTCGAGCTTGATCTCGGGTGCGTCGAGCTTGGCCGGCGCCACGCCGCGCAGCACGGTCACCGCGTCGGCCGCTTTCGTCGCCATCGCCAGCCGCGCATTGGCGAGTGGCTGGTAGTCGGGCGGCAACTTGGCCAGAAGCTCGCGCGCGACCTGCGGCTTGCCTTCGAGCATCAGGCGGTCGAAGCGGGCGATGTGGTCCTCGCCGCTCAGCAGGTGGCCGTAGCGGTTCAAGAACTCGTTCTCGTCGGCATTGCGGAAGGTGGCGCCGCGCCAGCTCTCGCTCGCGAACTTCTTGAGATCGTTGGGGCTCGCCGCCTGGGCCGCCTCCATGCGGCGCATGTGGCCGGTGCTGGTGAGCGGCGGAAAGGCGGTGAAGTAGCGGAAGACCTCCCGCGGCGACGTCTCCGGCAGGATCCTGTCCTCGGCCTGCCGGCGCAGCACCTCGGGCTCGGGCCAGTCGGGGCTCTCGCGCAGGAAGCGCCAGGTCGCGGCGAACGTGGCCTCGCCCTTGGGCCCGACGCGCAGGATGCTCCACTCGACATAGCGGTCGAGCAGGGTGTGGCGGAAGTTTGCAACGGCGGCGCGGGCGTCGGCCCAACGGCCTTCGTCGACGGCCATGATGGCGCCGGCCAGCGACGCGGCCTCAGCCGGGCTCAACGGCTTGGCCGAGCCGCTCAATGCCTGGGCGGTTTCGCTGGGCGCCGGTGGTGGGATGATGCCTGTGCCTTCGCTGATCGGCTGGGCAGACGCAGCCGGGGGCACCGCAGGCTTCGGCGTCGGCGCCGGCGTTGCTGCCGACCCGCCGTTGGGAACGCGGCGGACGCCGGTGTCGGGCGTGCCGCTGGCGGGCCCGGACGATGGATCGCTGCTCGTCCCGCGCAGAATCGTGACGCTGCCCTGTTGGGCATGGACGGATTGCGCCGCGGTCAACGCCGCGAGCACGAGGAGGGGGTAGAGAGGGCTTTTCACGCTAGGAATCGTATGCAGGCAGATGCGGCATCACAATGGCAAGTTGCTCACCTTGCCGGGACAGGGCGTGAAGCCTAAACTGGCCGATCCAAGAAGAATTGGAAGGGGAAAGCCATGTTCACCGGGTCGCTCGTTGCGCTGATCACGCCGTTCAAGAACGGTTCGGTCGACGAGAAAGGCTTCGAGAAGTTCGTGGCCTGGCAGATCAAGGAAGGCACCGACGGGCTGGTCCCGTGCGGCACCACCGGCGAATCGCCCACGCTTTCCTACGACGAGCACAAGCGGGTGATCGACATCTGCATCGCCACGGCCAAGGGCAGCGGCGTGCCGGTCATCGCCGGCACCGGCTCGAACTCGACCGACGAGGCGATCGAGCTCACCCGGCACGCCAAGAAGGCCGGCGCCGACGCCGCCATGCTGGTCGTGCCCTACTACAACAAGCCGACGCAGGAAGGGCTGTTCCAGCACTTCAAGGCGGTGGCCGAAGCGGTCGACATCCCGATCCTGCTCTACAACGTCCCGCCGCGCACCGGCGGCGACATGCAGGTCGACACCGTCGTGCGGCTGTCGCAGGTCAAGAACATCATCGGCATCAAGGATGCGAGCTACGACATGGCGCGCCCGACCCTGACCAAGCTCAGGGCCAAGAAGGGCTTCCTTCAGCTCTCGGGCGAGGATGCGAGCGCCGTCGGCTTCCTGGCGCAGGGCGGCGACGGCTGCATCTCGGTCACCGCCAACGTGGCGCCACGCCTCTGCGGCGACATGCACGATGCCTGGAAGAAGCGCGACCTCGACAAGGTGTTCGAGCTGCAGGATCGCCTGATGCCGCTGCACAAGGCACTGTTCGTCGAGACCAGCCCGGCGCCGGTCAAGTACGCCTGCGAGCTCATCGGTCAGGCCAGCGCCAAGCTGCGCCTGCCGCTGGTCGAATGCACGGAGCCGACCAAGAAGCAGGTGCACGACGCCATGGTGCATGCGGGGCTTATCAATTAGGTAAGACGCCGTCACGAACGCGCTGTCATCC
>JAEZHS010000622.1 GCA_023436825.1 Pseudomonadota bacterium
GAAAGTTCGCGCAGCTTCTCCATCGGCAGCTCGGTCGGCGCGTCCATCATGAGGTCGACGGCCTGCTGGTTCATCGGGAAGGTGATGACCTCGCGGATGTTGGGCTCGTCGGCCAGCAGCATGACGATGCGGTCGACGCCGGGCGCCGCGCCGCCGTGCGGCGGGGCGCCGTAGCGGAAGGCGTTCAGCATGCCGCCGAAGCGCTGCTCGACCTGCTCGCGGCTGTAGCCCGCGATGCCGAAGGCCTTGTACATGATGTCCGGCTTGTGGTTACGGATCGCACCCGAGCAGAGCTCGATGCCGTTGCAGACGATGTCGTACTGCCACGCCTTGATGGTGAGCGGGTCCTGCGTCTCCAGCGCCTCCAGTCCGCCCTGGGGCATGGAAAACGGGTTGTGGCTGAAGTCGATCTTCTTCGCCGTCTCGTCGTACTCGAACATCGGGAAGTCGACGATCCAGCAGAACTCGAAGGCGTCCTCGGCGATCAGCCCCATCTCCTGGCCGACCTTGGTGCGTACCAGGCCGGCGAACTTCCAGGCCGCCTCCGGCTTGTCGGCGACGAAGAACACGGCATCGCCGTCCTCGGCGCCGGTCAGCGCCCTCAGCTTGGCAAGGCGCTCGCCAGTCACGAACTTGGCGATCGGGCCCTTGCCCGCCCCGCCCTCGAGCACGATGTAGCCCAGGCCGGGCTTGCCCTCGCCCTGCGCCCACGAGTTCAGCTTGTCGAAGAAGCTTCTGGGTTGGCCTGCGGCCTTGGGTGCGCGCAGCGCCCGCACCACGCCGCCCGAGGCGACGATGCTCGCGAACACCTTGAAGTCCGAGCCGGCGAAGACCTCGCCCACATCGACGATCCGGAGCGGATTGCGCAGGTCGGGCTTGTCGGTGCCGTAGGTCAGCAGCGCCTCGGCGTAGGGGATGCGCGGGAACGGCCACTTCGTGACCTGGCGCGGGGCCTCGCGGCCGAAGGAGGCGAACTCCTCGAACACGCCGCCCAGCACCGGCTCGATGGCGGCGAACACGTCCTCCTGCGTCACGAAGCTCATCTCGAAGTCGAGCTGATAGAACTCGCCCGGCGCGCGGTCGGCGCGGGCATCCTCGTCGCGGAAGCAGGGCGCGATCTGGAAGTAGCGGTCGAAGCCCGACACCATCAGCAGCTGCTTGAACATCTGCGGCGCCTGCGGCAGCGCGTAGAACTTGCCGGGGTGCAGACGGCTCGGCACGACGTAGGAGCGCGCGCCCTCGGGGCTGTCGGCCGTCAGGATGGGCGTCTGGAACTCCATGAAGCCCTGCTCGATCATGCGCCGGCGCAAGGAGGCGATGACCTGGCTGCGCAGCATGATGTTCTTGTGCAGCTTGTCCTTGCGCAGGTCGAGGAAGCGGTATTTCAGCCGCAGCTCCTCCGGCGTGGTGTCGTGCTCGGCATAGACCGGGATCGGCAGGGTCTCGGCCATCGACTGCACGACCATCTCGGCCGCATCGAGCTCGACGGCGCCGGTCGCGAGCCTGGGGTTCACGGTCGAGGCCTCACGCGCCACGACCTTGCCGCTCACCGTGATCACGCTCTCCGTGCGCACGGCCTCGGCGGTCTTGAACACCGGGCTGGAGACGTCCACCACCACCTGGGTGACGCCATAGTGATCGCGCAGGTCGATGAACAGCAGATTGCCGTGGTCGCGCTTGCGCTGCACCCAGCCTGAAAGACGGGCCTGCTGGCCGACATGCTCAGGCCGCAACTGGCCGCACGTATGGGTTCGGTAGACGGAAGACATCACGCATTTTCCGGGATTTTACGGGCCGGCAAAAGGCACGGAATGTGCGGGCAAGTCAAGCAAATGGCCGGCAGAACGGGGCCGTTGCGTCACCTTTGCCCCTCGCCGTTCCCGGGTCTATAGATCGGTTCAATGAAGCTCATCACCACGACCGACGAATTGGCGGCCTTCTGCAAACCCCTGGCCGACACCGAATTCATCGCCGTCGACACCGAGTTCATGCGTGAGCGGACCTATTGGCCCAAGCTCTGCCTGGCGCAGGTGGCGGGGCCTGAAGACGCGGCCGCAATCGACGCGCTGGCCGACGGCATGGACCTCGGGCCCCTCGACGAGCTGATGGCCAACCCCAAGGTCCTCAAGGTCTTTCACGCGGCCCGCCAGGACCTGGAAATCTTCTACCTGCGCATGAACAAGGTGCCACAGCCCCTGTTCGACACCCAGGTGGCGGCCATGGTGTGCGGCCACGGCGAGGCCGCCTCCTACGAATCGCTGGCCACCAAGCTCGCCAAGGCCAAGATCGACAAGTCCAGCCGCTTCACCGACTGGAGCCGGCGGCCGCTCAGCGAGCGGCAGATCGCCTATGCTTTGAGCGACGTCACGCATCTGCGCATGGTCTATGAGAAACTGAAGCGACAGCTCGACAAGACCGGCCGCTTCTCGTGGATCGCCGAGGAGATGGCGGTGCTGAACGACCCCGGCACCTATCGCCTCGACCCCGAGCTGGCGTGGCGCCGGTTGAAGCCGCGCGGCGCCTCGCCGCGGCTGCTCGGCACGCTGCGTGAGGTCGCGGCCTGGCGCGAGCGCACTGCTCAGCGCATCGATATCCCCCGCCAGCGCCTGCTGCGCGACGAGCAGCTGCTCGAGATCGCGAGCCACGCGCCCAAGAGCACCGAGGAGCTCGCCATGACGCGCGGGCTCGGCCGCGGCTTCGCCGAGGGCTGGCAGGGGCGTGAGCTCCTGGAGGCGATCGAGAAGGCGCGCAAGCTGCCCGATTCGGAGTTGCCGACGCGCGACCGTCCGCCCGAGCAGCTCAGGGCGCCCTCCGCCGTCGTCGACCTGCTGCGCACGCTGCTGCGGCTCAAGGCCGAGGAGGCCGGCGTGGCGGCGCGCCTGGTGGCGAGCGCCGACGAGCTCGACCGGCTCGCAGCCGGCAAGCGCGACGTGCATGCGCTGGACGGCTGGCGCCGCGAGATCTTCGGCTCCGATGCGGTGAGCCTGATCGAAGGCCGGCTGGCCCTGGCTCTATCGGGCGATCACGCCAAGCTGATCCCGCTCGGCGAGGAAGGCTGAGTTCCTGGGAGCGCGGGCCTCCGGCCCGCCCATGCTCTTCCGGACCGCGAGCGTCTCGCCCGCTCATGCTCATGAGCGCGCCAGGAGGCGCGCGGTCCGGAAG
>JAEZHS010000766.1 GCA_023436825.1 Pseudomonadota bacterium
GTGCGGTGGGGTGCGGGGCGGGGGGGCACGGGGCGCCGGCGTGGCGCCCCAGCCGCCGACCGACTTCCGCCGATTGATCCACATCGTGGCCAGGCCGACGGTGCGCGCCGGCACCACGTCGTGGAAGATGCTCTGGGCGATGTGCAGGATGTCATTCTTCCGGGTGCCGAAGGTGCGCTCGAGGTCGGCAAGCGCGTACTCGAAGTTGCGCAGGCTGGGCTTGTAGGAGCCGATGTCCTGGGCGGTGAGGATGCGGTCGAACGCGACTCCCAGCTTCTCGTTGCTCCGCGCAAAGGAGGCGCGATCGACGTTGGAGATGATGACGAGCTTGTAATAGCGCTTGAGGTACTGCAGCGAGGTCGCGCTGTCGGCGAAGGCCGGCCACCGTCCGACCGACTGGCCGAATCTGGTCGCTTCGTCCGCGCCGGCCTTGATGCCCCATTTGTCGGCCAGCCGGCGATGCACCTCGGCCAGGATCTCGGGGTAGAGCGCGGCCGGAGTCTCGGTCTCGCAGGCGGCCTCGATCGTGCCGAAGGTCTCCAGCAGCGTGTTGTCGTCGAGGTCGCGCCGCCCATGGCGGTCCACCCACGGCCGCAGCTCGGCCAGGATGCCGCGCTCCCAGTCGATCAGCGTGCCGTAGCAGTCGAAGGTCAGGGTGGTGAACTTGGTGACGTCGGGCATGGCTGCTCTCCGGCTGCGGGATGGCCAGAATAACCGCCGAGGCGCGCCAGAGGCAGCGATGAAACAGATGACTTTCTTTTCGCGGCGACGATGATGGGATGGCCCATGTCCACCGCCGCCGCCCTGCGTGATCCCCTGCTGCAGCCCTTCCGGCTGAAGGGACTCCCCTTGCGCAACCGCGTCATGAGCACCAGCCATGCCGCGACCATCGACGGAGGCGGGATGCCAAAGGAGCGCTACCAGCGCTACCACGAGGAGAAGGCCAAGGGCGGCATCGCGCTCACCATGTTCGGCGGCTCGTCGATGGTGGCGCGCGATTCGAGCTGGGGCGGCGGGCAGATCGACATGTCGAGCGACGCCATCATCCCCGACCTGCAAGCCTTCTCGTCGCGCATCCACGGCCATGGTGCGGCGCTCATGTGCCAGATCTCGCATCTCGGCCGGCGCGCCACCTCGGCCGCCATGAACTGGCTGCCGAGCCTCGCTCCCACCGCGATTCGTGAACGCCGCCATCGCGACTTCCCGCGCGAGATGGATCGCAACGACATCGACCGCATCGTCGCCGACTATGCCGCTGCCGCCCTGCGTTGCAAGGAAGGAGGGCTGGATGGCTGCGAGACCGTGACCGGCGGCCATCTGATCGGCCAGTTCCTGTCGCCGCGCACCAACCGGCGGACCGACGGCTTCGGCGGATCGCTGCAGAATCGCGCGCGCTTCGGCCTGATGGTGCACGAAGCGATCCGCCGCAAGGTCGGCGACGACTACATCGTCGGCATCCGCTTCGTGGTCGACGAGGACATCGAGGAGGGCGTCGGCTTCGGGGAATGCGTGGCGCTCGCCCGACTGTTCGAGCGCGAGGGCCATATCGACTTCTTCAACGCCATCTTCGGCCGCATGGACACCGACCTCGCCCTGGCCGAGCACAACATGCCCGGCATGTCGCAGCCGCTGGCGCCGTTCCTGTCCACGGTTGGCGCGTTCAAGCGCGAGGTCGGATTGCCGGTCTTCCATGCCGCGCGCATCCCCGACATCGCCACCGCGCGCCACGCCATCGCCGAGGGCCTTCTGGACATGGTGGCGATGACGCGGGCCCACATGGCCGATCCGCAGATCGTCAACAAGCTGATGCGCGGCGAGGAGGAGCGCATCCGCCCCTGCGTCGGCGCCTCGCACTGCATGCACAAGAAACTCGCCTGCATCCATAACCCGGCGACCGGGCGCGAGCAGATCCTGCCGCAGATCGTCCTGCCGTCGCCGAAGCCGGGTCGCAAGGGCGTGGTCGTGGGCGGCGGGCCCGCCGGGCTCGCGGCGGCCCGCGGCGCCGCCGAGCGCGGCCACAGGGTGGTGCTGTTCGAGGCGGCCAATCGCCTGGGCGGCCAGCTCCTGCTGGCGGTGCGCGCGACCTGGCGGCGCGACCTCATAGCCATCGTCGACTGGCGGGCGGGCGAGCTGGCGCGGCTCGGCGTCGATGTCCGCCTCAACACCTACGCCCTGGCCGACGACGTGCGGCGCGAGAAGCCCGATGCGGTGATCGTCGCCACCGGCGGCGTGCCCGATTCCGGCTGGCTCGACGGCTGGGAGCACTGCACCACGGTCTGGGATATCCTCTCCGGCGCCGTCGCCGCCAAGGACCAGGTCATCGTCTACGACGGAACCGGCCGTCATCAGGCGGTGTCCTGCGCGTTGCATCTCGCCGAGCACGGTCGCGACGTGCAGTTCGTCACGCTCGACGACATCATGGGCGCCGAGATGGAGTACAACGCTCGCGTCGTCTACCGGAAGCGCTTTGCCGAGCATGGCGTGCGCATCGCCATCGACCACCAGCTCGAGCGCGTGCGGCCGTCCGGAAACGGCCTGGTCGCGACCTTCCGGCACGAGTTGACGGGCGGGCTGGTGGAGATGCGCGCGCCGCAGATCGTGGTCGAGAACGGCACGGCGCCGATCATCGAGACCTTCGAGGCGCTGCGCGCCGGCTCGGTCAACGATGGCATCACCGACATCGACGCCCTGCTCGACGGCGCGCCGCAACGGCCGACGCCGCCCGCCGACGGCGCCTTCGAGCTGCATCGCATCGGCGACGCCGTCAGCAGCCGCAGCGTTCACGCCGCCATCTATGACGCGCTCCGCCTCTGCATGGCCCTGTGATAGTCCTCGCGCCATGAGCAACGAGACGACACTGCGGCCGATGCATGCCGGCGATCTTCTGGCCATGCACGGGCTGGCCCAGCGGATGTCTTGGCCGCATCGGGCGGATGATTGCGCGCTGATGCTGGCGCTCGGCGCCGGCACCGTCGCCGTCGATGCGGCGGGTCAAACGATCGGCGGCGGCTTGCGTTGGAGCTTCGGCGATGTCGGCACCATCGGCCTGGTCCTGGTCGCGCCCGATCGGCAGGGCAGGGGCATCGGCCGCGCCTTGATGACGGCGCTGATCGACGACTTGGGGCCGCGCGCGCTGATGCTGAACGCGACGGCCGAAGGGCTGGAGCTCTACAAGAAGCTGGGTTTCGTCTCGACCGGCCTCGTGCGCCAGCATCAGGCAAGGGTCGCTGAAGCGCCGGTCCTGCCATCCGTGCCGGAAGTTGCCGTGCGCCGCGCCATGCCGGAGGATCACGCGGCGTTGTGCGCCCTCGATGCCGCGGCGTTCGGCGCCGACCGATCGCTTCTCTTGAGCCGGCTCCTGGCGAACGGCGAGGCGTGGCTGGTCGGCCATGCCGGGCGGCCCGCCGGCTTCGCCGTGCTGAGGCCCTTCGGACGCGGCGCGATCGTCGGCCCGGTCGTTGCGCCGGGCGAAGACGAGGCCATCGCCCTCGTGGCCGCCGCCGCCAAGGCGGCAC
>JAEZHS010000629.1 GCA_023436825.1 Pseudomonadota bacterium
ATTGCCATCATCATAAGCGCTGCGCGAAGGCATTCGCCCTCCCAGGGTGTAGGGTCTCGTTCCTCATCGGAGATGCGGCGAAGTACCCCTTCAAAGGAGGCTTCCGCCTGGATGCGAAGCATCGTGTCTTCCCTGTGTAACTGATCTTTCTGGCACTCCAAGCGCGGCACCCATGCCCGGCTTGGCCGTGAACTCCAACAAGACGTAGCAGGACTTTCGTCGCCCCCCTTTTTTCATTCGAGACCGCGACTATAGCGCGTGTGCGTTTGCTACCTAAGCCGCATATTTCCGCGAATTGAGCAATCTCATGCCCCGCTCACGGTGAGCTGGTACTGAAACTTCGAGCTGAACCCGCGGCTGACTGGCATCAGTCACCCGCGCGTCTGCCCCCGAGTGAGGTTCAACGAAATCGCGTCGCGGCTGTAACTCCCTAAGCGGGTCACCATTGTCTTGGTTGACGTCGGGCATTTGGCTGATCTCGGCCTCTGCATTCCCGGCATCAGGGACGAAGCCTCCAGCTTAACAAAGGAAGTCCATGACTGACATTAACCAGGAACCGTTCGGCGCTTCCGCCGGCGCAGATCAAACCGGGCAACTAGAGTACCCGGATTGTTCCCCGTCTATGGGTGCTGAAAAGGCGAAAGAGGTTCCCGACGCCGACGCCATAGCGCACTACGCCGCAGTCAAGGTCGGAGACGACGTACGAAGCGCCGCCAGAAACTTCGACCAATTGGCTGATGATCTTCGAGACAAGAGCGTCGGCGACCTGCTGTCGTCCGCGACGGATTATGGCAAAGCGCACCCGCCGATGATGATGGTCGAAGCGGCTGTTGTAGGCTTTGCCCTTTCGCGCCTCGTCAAGGCCGGAGTAGCTCGTCCAGTTGCGGAGCGGGCGATCTCGGATACGGGCCCTTACGTCGATAGCGCCAATGTAGATTCACTCGCTCCCATCGAATGATCGATGGCTTCGACTTCAGGTCCACATTGCGCAAAACAGGATTCCGGCGCGTCCTTACTGAGCAACTGCGCGATGGAAGCTTTCGCTTCACCCCCGCCAAAGAGTCCGATCCCGAATACGAGTAAGAGGACTAGACTAATTGCATTGAACACCTTTGAACTCCGCTCAAAGGCACTAGGTGCGTCAGCACGCCCGTACGTGTGGTTGTTACCTAATGCCGGGTCTTCCAGTCCTGGTACTGGTGATGCTGTTCGCCATGGCCGCAGCCGAAGGCGCCGAGTTCGCACGGCTCCTCGGCTCGGGGAAGGCGACCTGTGGCGTGCTCATGACGACGCCACCGGAGCCGCCAGCACCAACACCATGCGCTCGCGGGATGTCGCTGCATCGCGCATGGCCATCGCGGCCTGGCGCAATTCGGACGCCGCGGCGACGAAGATCTCGGCCGCTTCCAACGAGGCGTCGGCGAGGCAGGCGGCTTCCTGGCGTGTGCCGGACTCGGCGGCCTTCAGCGCAGCAGCGGAAATGTCCGCGACCCTGTCCGCCATGGCGGCGAGCTCGCCGACGGTCTGCCGCAGGGCGGCGATGACCAGGTGTGCCGTCGTCACGGGCAAGCCGCCGGCTTGGGCAGCCCATGGACCGCGCGCAGTTCGTCGCGTTCCTTGCCATAGTCCCGGATGGCCTGCCTGGCCATCGAGCCCTCCGGCATGGCGGCGAACTCGTTGCCGAGCTGGCACAGCTGCTCGCAGGTGTAGACCTTGGGCATCGGCGCCACGACGATCGGCGTTGGCAGCGGCGGCGGCGGCGAGCACGCCATCAAGGCGAGCAGCGCGGCGACCACTGCGATTCTGGAAGGTGCCATCTTTCAGCCTCCCCTGCGTCGTGGCGGCGTCATGCGGCTGCGCACCGGCCTCCTGCATGCGCCTCGTCGCCTCGGCGGCGGCTTGGTGCTGGACGTTCGCCTGCCGCTGCTGGCCGAGCCCGATGGCGTCGGCGCGCTGCCGGCGGGCCGCGAACCAGCCGAACAGGCCCTTGATCAGGCCGCCGATCACGGCAGCAACGGCACTGCCGGCGATGTCGCCGATCAGCTTGCCGAACATCAGCCGGCCCTGAACCGGCTGACGCCGTACTTCTTCAGCGCCTCGGTCAGCGCGGCGACAGCGACCTGGGCCATGTTCGCGGCCGTCAGCCGAGCGTCCTGATCGGTGTTCGCAGCGGCGAAGACCTTCTCGGCGGCCTCGACAGCGTCGGAGGCAGCAGCCAGCGCGTCGTTCATGACGTCGCTGACATTCTTGGTGCAGACCCTCCGCGCGGGTCGTTCGTCATCTATGCCGCCGGCGTTGGCGAGCAGGCCCCCGATTCGCTCGGCCCCACCGACCGCGATCCCAATGGGCTGTTCACCCGCCAGTTCCTCAAGCTCCTGGACGAGGAGGGGCTCGAGCTGCGCTCGATGGTACGCAAGCTGCGTGCCGACGTGCGCGATGCCGCCCTCACGCGGGCCGACCATAGTCAGGTGCCGAGCTACTACGACCAGCTCCTGGGCGACTTCTACTTCCGGCCGCCGGCGGCAAGTTCGGACATCGGCAAGACCGAGTGCGACCGGCTGATCGATCCCCAGGCCTCGCGCGACGCTCTGGAGGCAGTGGATGTCGAGGTGGCGCTACAGGCCTGCACAGCCGCGGTTGGCAAATTCCCCAACGAACCCCGGCTGCGCCAATTACTGCAGGCGGCCCAAGACCAGCGTGCGTACCGCAAGGCCATCGACTCGCGGGAACGCGGAATGGCCGAAGCCTATCTCGTGCTGTTCCCGTATGGCCGGTTCGTGGACGACGTGCGCGCCCATTTGAGCTCTCTGGCAGCGCCTGTTCCTGCACCTGGCCCGGTCCCGAGCCCCCCGCCGGCACAGCTCGACCCGAAGGAGCTGGCGCGCGTGCTCCAGGTCGAGCTGGCGCGTGTCGGATGCGATCCGGGGACCCCCGACGGTGCATGGGGCCCGGTCTCGCAACAGGCTATGCTGCTCTACAATCGGAACGCCAGCGCGCAGCACGATGCCGCGACGCCATCGATGGCAGCCCTCTCTGATGTGCGTTCCAAGCCTTCGCGTGTCTGCCCCCTGACGTGCCGCGTCGGCTACAAGGTCGAGGGCGGTGCCTGCGTAGCCATCAGCTGTCCGGCGGGACAGGTCGCCAACACGGCGGGTATTTGCGTCACTCCCGCGCCACGACCGGCGCCTGCGCCAGCACAGCAGAATTGCATTACCTTCAATGGGCAGCGCCATTGCGGTTGATAGTTGCGCGCGCTTGCAGAGCCTAAGCTGCAGACGGTCATGCTAGCGTGTCCGAACTCAGCCTGCGGGGAGCGATGATCTAGTGCGTTCGTGCTTCGATGGTCTTGCGTTTGTCGTATTTGTCACCGTCTTCATCAGTGCCGTAGTCAAAACTGCGACGGCGCAAGTCCCGGCCGCGCTGAGGGATAAAACAATTCTCGTTCGCGCAGAAGCCGAACTATGCATCAGGCCCAAGACGTCTTCCAGCAAGGCATGCAGCATTCAACACAGAACAGAAAAAACAGTATCATCATCCATGTATCAAGTGCCGCTCAAGTTGAGGCCCCCTTTGGCAAGGCCGGTCGATATCTCCGTGATTAAGGCCTCCTCGTACCAGTAGCGGAATTGATTATCAAAGGTCCCAGCTCTGACCGTCGGCGAGTGGTGCTTCGAGTTCGTGCCGGTGCTTTCGCGGTGGGCGCCGTCGGCGGTTGTAGCTGCAGACACGGCACATCAGAGTTTGCGAGGCACCACAACGTGGATCAGACCGCCGCCGAACCGGGCGTCTTGGGGAAAAATGCCGCCAACTTGATGCGGACTGGATTCTTTGGGGCGAGCGATCTGAGTGGCCAAGTTGCTGAAGCACCCCCCACAAGCGCCATGAACTTGCGTCGCTGCATGTTTCGCCGCGAGGATCAGATGACGGCAGTGTAGGCCGTCAAAGCTCGGTATTTGAAAGCCCCGCGCGCCCGGACATAGAGCGGTGAGAGGCAAATGGCGGCCAACACGGCAAAGGTTTGGCCCCTACACAAGCCACAAAGGCTGAGTGTTCGGCGAGGACCGTTTAGCCTCCAATAGCATCTCCTCGACGATTGTCTGGATGACCCGGTGGCGTGGAACGTCGAGCGGCACGGCATAGCACAAGTGCGGCGGCAGCAACTCGCCGAGAAAGATCAGGCTATCGATCATGCCGCTGCAGAACGCCGCCTCGCGCGTTGTTGGCACGCCGTATGTGGCGACAAGGGATTGGCATCCCGGCAGCAGGGCGCGCACCGTCGGATCGTGTTCGGCGATGGGCGGCAGCTCGGCCCTGGCGGCCGGTACCAGACCGATTGCGCTCAGAGTAGCACCGATGAGCACGACCATGATCGCCAGGATCTTCACGATGCGCTCAGAGCTTGGCGGCGGCACCATCGGTCCCAGGATCCGTTTGCGGGCCGGCGACAGTGAACGATCGCACTCCTATCAGGAGCGCGAGCCCGATCAGCGGCTTCAGCCACACCTCTTCGAGCGTGAACAGCAGGGTGATGCCGATGAATATGCCGCCGCAAAAGCCTGCCCAGGACCGGGGCGAGGAGGTTAGTGAGGATCAGGGATATTGACAGCAAGGCCACGGCCGCTGGCAGATCGAGGAAATTGCTGATGAGGGGCATTGCGACGAGCGGCATGCCGACGCCGATTAACCCCGTGGCGGCCCCGGCCGCCACTCGTCTAACGCCATGAGAAGGCCGATCCCGCCCAGCACGGTCAGGTTGGCGAAGCTGTAGGCGAGCATGATGTGGTCCCCGCCTCAGCCGCCGGAATGCCTGACCAATGGCTGTAGAGGCTCGTTCATGACCGAGCCGAACGCTTGCAGCTCGCCCTCGGTCTCCTTGCGACCGACGACCGCGGCAACCTGCGCCAGAACGGACATCGCGAACGCCATGGCGCTCAGAAATGCGCTCATGTGTTCTCCCGTTGCCATGCAAGCTCTTCGGGCTTGCCAGACCGCGATATGACTAAGGGGGGCGTGACACCGGCGGTCACCAGGCGTGACACAGGCGTGAAGTCGACACGCGGGTGTTGAAAAGTATTGCCTGTCGATCCGGAATGACTTGCCTGCAAAAAAGGCAACGCCCTGCGCTATGAGATTGCACGCAGTTTGGCGAATGGAAATGGCTTCGTCGCAATCGACCTTGGCGGGGCATGGCCTCCGATCCATCGGCACGCCCCCTGCCCCAGCGCGCGACACTCGGTGCGCACGGCTGACGTATGACTGCCAGCCTGGCGGACTCAGAGCGGGTTCGGCGCTTCAGCGGCAACGCTGATGCCACTGGTCGAGGCCGTGTGCGCCCACGAGTTCGCAGCCGAACGGCTGCATGCCGACGACACGACCGTGCCGGTGCTCGACGTCGGACGCACGCGCACCGGTCGACTATGGACCCACGTGCGCGACGACCGGCCGTTCGCCAGCGCCGACCCGCCGGCAGCCGTCTACCCGTACTCGCCCGACCGGCGTGGCGAGCATCCCGAGGAGCACCTGGCGTCGTGGGCAGGGCTGATGCAGGCCGACGCCTATGCCGGCTACGACCAGCTGTACAAGCTGGCCGCCGGCCCGGGCCGATCGTCGAGGCCGGATGCTGGGCCCATGCGCGGCGCAGTTCTTCGACCTGGCGCGGCTCAACAAGGCGCCGATCGCCATCGAGCGCGACATCAATGGCCTGTCGCCCGGTGAGCGGCGCCAGGTTCACCAGGAACGCAGCGGCCCTCGCGTCGAGGCGCTGGACGCCTGGCTGCGCGACCAGCACGCCCGGCTGTCGCCGAACAACCAGGTCGTCAAGGCGATCGCCTACAGCCTCAATGCTCTGGGGCGCGTTGGTCCCCGAACGCGTACCGATCTACTGCGCCGGTTTCGCCCGCTGTTGTGCCCGCCACTCCCACGGCGGCACACAGCGATGACCGTGGACTCCTAGCTTTTGAGCCACAGCCTCACGCTCCTCAGGCGCATATCGATCGCTGTAGAGGCGGGAGGACCAAGCCCAGCCGGCCGACACCATCATGGCCTGGACGTCGTCATCCCCGGCGAAGCACCGTGCAAGCGGACGATTGTTGCGCGCGTCGTAGTCGACCTGCTTGCACGCTACAGGCCGGTTAGCGATGAAATTCTCCAACGCCTTCTTGGCCAACGGCCCGGGAAACCATTTACCGTCATCGCACGACTGGCCCTTCTCCGGCGCATCTATTCCGAACAGCCGAATGAGCTGAGGACCGAACTTCACAGTGTCACCGTCTATGACTTGAAAGCGCGCGCTTGCGGCAGCGCGAACGGCGTCATTTTCGGTCTGTGCAACGGCTGGCAGCGCCAGAAGGAGGGTGAGAAGGCTCCGCCACATTAAGGCATTGTGTCCGTCGCCAGCCATTTGGCTTGTGCAAACAGCCAAAAGGACGTTCGCTTTCTGAGGTCATGGAGTGGTCGTGGCTAGAGTTGCGGGCAAGCGGCAGATCCCGAGCGGGGAACTTTAAAAGCATCTTTTGGCCAATTGGGCAGTAACCGCCCTACACAACCCGCACCGCCCTCTCGATGTTGCTCATAGCCACAGCACCGGCGATGGCGGGCATTGTGCCGAGCGGCACGCGCTATAACACAGACGGCTGCGGCGAATGGCCATTTCTCACCATTCTCCCGGGGCTGATGCTTGGCCTCTTCAGGGAGCACGCGTTGCCGTGGACAGACGCTCGCTACGCAGCCTTCTAGATGGAATTGGCGCAATATGATTTTGTCATCACGACCTCACGGACTGTCCTTCTGGACGCTACAACCCCTCAGCCGACGTGCTTTTAGGCGTTACGTAAGGCAAATGCTTCTGGAGAGGCTCAAGGCGCTACAGACCGACGGGAAAGAGCTGGTTGATCACGAGTCGGGGGTACCCTCGACGTGTGGGCGGTTGCAGGCGTGCAGTAGAGGTGCTGGGCGGAGTTTTTTTGTCGAGTGCCAGCGCACTGATCCTCAGATTACGCCTTTCGACGTCCGCTCGACCGGTATCACCTGCCTGCCGCCTTTACGCAGCAGGACCAGATCAGGCACCCCATAGCAGGCGGCCATCAACCGGGATGTCGGCTCCCAATGTAGTCCGAGGCGCTGCTGGCCAGAAAGGCGGCGATTCCGGCGAAGTCGTCGGGGGTGCCGACGCGCTTCGCGGAAATCGCCCGTCATGAACTCCGGGGCGCTCTGCAAGCGTTTGGTCATGGCCGTGTCGATCAATCCGGGCAGCATAGTGTTCACTTGGATATTGTCCGCTGCCCACGCTGCCGCGCAGTTCTTGCTGAGCTGCACGATGCCCGCCTTTGCCGGCCGGTAGGCGGTCCCACGCTAAGCCGGGCTGACCAATGCCCACGGCCAGCCCGACCCTTCCAAGGCGCCCCACAACGGGGAAGGAATGCCGCGATTACTGCCGCCGATACAACGGCAGCGCAGGGACCTTACGGATGAACCCGCGGACATCTTTGGCGAAAGGCACTTTTGACACTGCACACAAAGTGCAAAGGTGATGATATTGTCCGCCCAGCGGCGTGGAATGCTGGTCCCCCAGCGCCCCACCCCACGCGCGTAAGGGCCGTCGCTGCGTACACGAGAGGTGGCGCGCGGCGGCCCGTTTATTTGACCCCGTGCGCTTGGCCTTCCCGGGCGACATAAAAAGCCAAGGTTTCAGCGCCGGCGGAATGGCGATGTTACCCCATCAGCTCGAGGCCATCGCCGACCACATCTGCGATCTCGTCCGGGCTCTATCGGAGAACCAGCCTCGCAGCGTTCCGCGCCGGATCGCGCTCCACGACATTCACGCCGCTATGCGTCGCCAGGGCCTGAAGGTAACGGTCGACGACCTGCGGGCAGCCGTCGCGATTGCGGTCGATCGCGGCATGCTTAAGGCTGCCGGCAAGCCCGTGCACTCAGTGTCGCTGGATCGTCAGTAGGCGGTAGAAAGATCCAGAGGGCGGAGCATCAGCGCCCAGCCCCCTGTCCGAATCGGAGGATCCCCGAAAGCTCCTTGGGGCTTCCGCTCCGGCCGAGCGTGGACCGCCCCGCTATTGTCGCGCCAGCCGCTGCCGCGGCCCCTCAGCCTCGCAGGCAGCGGTCAGGCCCCGCACCGCTCTTCCCATCCTGGTGCGGGGCCGCTACCGCCGTGCTCGAAAAGGAGACGGCAGCCGAAGCCGCCGCTCGCAAGTTGGTCGACGAAGCGGATGATCGAGCGCAAGGGTCAAACTCCCAATCACCTCTCGGCATGCGGAATCTCACATCCCGCCAACCATCCGTGATGTACAGACCCGCCATGGTTCACGAAAGCACTCCCGGCAAGTGGTCGCTCTGGGCGACACATCCGCATCGTCTTGGCGGCATCGCGGAACTGTTCCCCAACGAGGCCGCCGCGGATGCTCGGGCTCGCGACCTCAGGCGCGTAGGCTACAAAGTCGAAACATTCCTGTCGCGACCGGACCAGCGAGCGATGCCAGGGGCGCATCCGGCGCTCTTGCGCCACCGCTAGGGCCCGCACATCAAGCCGAAGGCCAAACGGCCTACCCCCGGGGTGGTACCTCGACTGTGCCGGTGCGAACGTCGAGCGCGCACTATAGAAAAAGGCCGATGGCCAAGGATGGAATGCCTGGGAAATGCAGGCTGCGGACAATCGAGCCGGCCCGCGAGCTCGCCGCCCTCCGCGACCTTCCGCCAGCCCAAGCCCTCGACGCCTACGTTGCCAAGCGGCCGTTGCTGCAGGCGGTGATTCAAGAGCCGACGAACAGAGCCAATCGAGCCAATCGATGCATGCTCGCGAGGTCGTCTGACTTGAAGAAGAAGAATTGAAGGAAGCGGCCCGCCGCAGCGGGCCGTTGTACGGGCGGCCCGGGCGACACCCCCGCCCCGGCCCGCAACC
>JAEZHS010000022.1 GCA_023436825.1 Pseudomonadota bacterium
GTCCGGAAGAGCATGAGAAGACGTCGCTAAAGATTGACGCTGGCGGCCTTGCCCCAGTCGATGAAGTCCTTTAACGGCAGGAAGCTGCCGTCGTCGACGCCGATCTCGGCGGCGATCAGGGCGTTCAGCTTGGCGTTCATCCGCGCGATCAGGTCGCGGTTTGCCTCGAAGTCGGCGGCGAGGTTCACGACCTCGTCGGGATCGGCCTGCAGGTCGTAGAGCTCGAGGTCGTTCTTGGTACGCAGATCGTCGAGCGTCGTCGGCGTGTTGAGGCCGCGGAACGGGAAGTAGCGCGTGAAGCGGTAGCGCTCGTCGGTGATCGAGCGGATGGCGACGCGCAGCGACCAGTCGACCGGAAACAGCTCGATCGCTCTCAGCTGGTCGACCTTGGCGACTTCCTTGTTGCGCAACGTCTCGTACAGGTACTTGGTGAAGCCCGGGTCGTGGACCATCAGCTGGCTGTAGCAGAACAGTACGCCGCCGCGCGTCCGGCTGAACTCGGGGTCGACCGGCTGGCGCAGCAGCGGCGTCAGGTCCTTGCCCTTCATGCGCGCCATCACGTCGGCGACCGGCGTCGTCGACTTGCCGGTCATGGCCACGATGGTGGGCACGAGGTCGATATGCGACGTCGTCTCGCGGCAGCTCTGGCCGCTCGGGAAGGCGGGGTGCACGAGGATCATCGGCACGTGGTTCTGCTGGCTGTAGGCCGTCGTGCCCTTGCCGGAGAGGCCGCCGTGCGAGCCAAGAAGCTCGCCGTGGTCGGACGTGAAGATCACGATGGTGTTGTCGGTGAGCCCCAGGCGATCGAGCTGGTCAAGCACCTGCACGATCTGCTGGTCGACGTCGCGGATGGCGTTGAAATAGTAGTTCTGGCGCATGCGAACGCGCCATTCGTCGTTCGGAATCAGCCCGGTCAGGTAGCCGTTGGCCTCGTGATAGATGCGGTGCGCGGCCACGCGGCCCGGCCCGTCGAGCGGCTGCTGCCATGTGTTCTGCAGGGGAAGGTTGTTCCATTCCTGGCGGTACAGCGAATCCTCGGGCGGAAAGGCGATGCCGAGCTTGGCGTCCTTGGCCTGCACCGGTTGGCCGGGCAGGTCGGTGTTGACCCACATCACGTCGTGCGGATTGACGAAATTCACCGCGAGGTACCAGGGCTGCTTGCGGTCGGCCATCGGCCGGCCGTTGGCCTTGAGCCACTGCATGGCCTGCGCCGCGGTGATGGCGTCGTACTGGTAGCCGCCCAGCGCACCCTCGATGTAGTCGCCGGTGCCGGTGTAGTCGTAGAAGCCGTAGTCCTTGTCCATCACTGACTCGAACAGCGCCTTGACGTCGTTGGCGTGGTTCTCCATCGCCATGGCGCCGTTCAGGTGCCACTTGCCCTTGTAGGCGGTGTAGTAGCCGAGCTTGCGTAGGATCTTGCCGATGGTCGGCAGCTTCGCATCCAGGCTCTTCATGTAGGGTACGCCGGCATTGTCGAAGATGCCGTTCTGCGGCTGGTGCAGGCCGGTGTAGATCACCGCCCGCGAGGCCGAGCACATGTCGGCCGCGATGTGGTGGTTCTCGAAGAAGGTGCCGGCGTTGCGCAGCCGTTCGCGGCCGGGGAGGGACAGGGGCCATGTGTAGCCCATGTACTGCTCCTGGTCGGTCAGGATGAACAGGATGTTGTAGCCGCCGTCGTTCGAGCCCGGCGCGTCGGGCGAGGGGAACTTCGATTCGCTGCCGCCGGTGATGGCGGGCGCCTGGGCAACGGCAGTATCGGCCACGAGCGCGGCGCCCGCAAACGCGGCACCGGTCTTGAGGGCGGTTCGACGGGTAAGGGTAGGGCTACGCATGAAAGGTCCCTCGCTACGCTCGAGATGACAGCGGTTGTGTCGTCCGCACCGCCTGTCATCCCGAGGGCGGAGCCCGAGGGACCTTTAGGGCAACAGCAAGACTACCCGCAAGCGACAGAATAGATATGCTGCACCTCGCCCGGCAGCGGCATCGCCTGCCAGGTCTTGCCGGCGTCCTGGGTGCCGAACACCTCGCCGTCGTAGCGAGCGCCGATATAGACCTGCTTGGGGTCGCTGGGATGCAGGCCGATCGACATGATCGTGCCGTGCACCTGGACCTTGTCGAAACGCTGCCAGCTCTTGCCGCCGTCGGCGCTGCGGTAGAGGCCGCCGTCATGGCTGGCGGCGGCGACAGAGAGCGCCGCGTAGAGCGTGTTGGGCTCGGTCGGCGAGGCCTTGACGTCGCGGCCGTAGGTGGTCGGCGAGAAGCGGCCGACCTCCATGTCCTGCCAGCTCTTGCCGCCATCGCGGGTGCGGAACAAGCCCATGCGCAGCGCCACGATCGGGCTGTCGGGATCGGCGGCGTTGATCGTGACGGCGTGGCCGTCGAGCATCCCTTCGGCCGTGGTGTCGCTCACGATCTGGCTCTTGAGATGCGGCCGCTCGGCGAGCTGGATCAGCCCGGCGCTGCAGTCCTCCCAGGTCTCGCCGCCGTCGGTCGAGCGCATCACGCCGTTGATTTCCAGGGCCGCGTAGATCTCGTCCGGCTTCTTGGGGTTCTGCGCCAGGCGCATGACGCGCGAGGCGAAGGGGCCCTTGCAGTGCTCACCGACCTTGGGTGTGGCGAGTTTCTTCCAGTTCGCGCCGCCGTCGTCGCTGCGATAGACGTCGATCGGCGAGGCGCCGGCGAAGATGCGCTTGGGATCGCGGCTGTCGACCATGAAGCACCAGACCTGCTTCTTTTCGTCGGGGAAGCCGGTGCGGCGGAACGTGGCGCCACGATCGCTCGAGCGCCACACGCCGTCGCTGGTTCCGGCGAACACCGTCTCGGGATCCTGGGGATGCACGACGACCGTGTAGGCCTCGACGGCGCCCAGCACGTGCTGCCAGTCGCCGCCGTTGGCGGCGCGGCGGAAGACGCCGACTTTGCCCTTGTGGTCGGGCTTGCCGAAGTAGCCCGCGACG
The DNA here is from genome assembly GCA_023436825.1 of Pseudomonadota bacterium. The sequence goes on from JAEZHS010000022.1 coordinate 2,958, forward strand.
CCGACGTAGATCTGCGACTGCTCAGCCATGGCTGTCTCCTCGGTTTACTTCTTGATCAACGGGCATTCGCCCTGGTCGAGCGGGCGAAACGCTTCCTCGGCCGACATTTTCGAGACCAGCTTGTAGTAGTCGTAGGGGCCCTTGGACTCCGACGGCTTCTTGACCTCGAACAGGTACATGTCGTGCATCTTGCGGCCGTCGGCGCGAATGTAGCTCTGGCCGAAGACCGGATCGTCGCACTTGATCTCCTTGAGCTTGGCCATGACGGCGTCGCTGTTGTCGGTGCCGGCGGCCTTCACGGCCTGCAGGTACTGCAGCGCGCCCGAATAGAAACCGGCCTGCACGCTGGTCGGCATCTTGCCGTTGTTCTTGGCCGCGAAGCGCTTGCCGAAGGCCCGGGTCTTGTCGTTGAGGTCCCAGTAGAAGGCCTCCGTGAGGTTCAGCCCCTGGGCGCGCTCGAGGCCGAGCGAATGCACGTCGGAAATGAACACCAGCAGGCCGGCCAGCTTCTGGCCACCCTTGACGATGCCGAACTCCGACGCCTGCTTGATCGCGTTGATGGTGTCGCCGCCGGCATTGGCGAGGCCGATCACCTTGGCCTTGGAGGCCTGGGCCTGCAGCAGGAACGACGAGAAGTCGTTGGTGTTGATCGGGTGGCGCACCTCACCGAGCACCTTGCCGCCCGCCTTGGTCACGACGTTGGCGACGTCGCGCTGCAGGGCGTAGCCGAAGGCGTAGTCGGCGGTGAGGAAGAACCAGCTGTCGCCGCCCGCCTTGACCACGGCCGAGCCCGTGCCGTTGGCCAGCGCGAAGGTGTCGTAGACCCAATGCACGGTATAGGCGTTGCAGAGCTTGCCGGTGATGTCGGACGAGGCGGGATCGGGCGCGATGTAGATCTTCTTCTTGTCGGCGGCCACGCGCGAGGTGGCGATCGACGAGGAGGACGCGCCGGCGCCCAGGATCACATCGACCTTCTCGGTGTCGTACCAGCGACCGGCGATGGTCGCCGCGACGTCGGCCTTGTTCTGCACGTCGGCCTGGATCATCTCGATCTTCTTGCCGCCGATCGAGCCGCCGAAATCCTCGATCGCCATCTGGACCGCAATCACGGCGCCGGGGCCGTTGATGTCGGCATAGAGGCTCGACATGTCGGTGAGCACACCCAGCTTCACCGTATCGTCGGTCAACTGTTGAGCCGACGCTCCCCCAGCCATCGCCGCGACGGCCAGCACTGCACCACAAAACGCACGCTTCATCAGAAGTCCCCTCCCAGGGCTTTGTTGTTGAGGAAAGCCTAAAGCACTTTCGGTCCGGCTGGAACAGCCGGACCGAAAGTGCCCTTTGACCCGAGATCGCCCGTGCGCGCGTTTGCAACCGAACAGTGCCGCCTTGCGGC